>DATBYR010000287.1:0-15761 GCA_036513565.1 Methylocella sp.
GACGAAATCCAGACCGGACTTGGCCGTACCGGACGATTCCTCGCAGTTGAACATTGGGGCGTCGAGCCCGACATGGTCTTGCTCGCCAAGACGCTCTCCGGCGGTCATGTGCCTATCGGCGCGGTGTTAACCCGCAAGGCAGTCTTTGAAAAAGTGTTCAACCGCATGGACCGGGCCGTGGTGCATGGCTCGACCTTTGGAAAGAACGATCTCGCCATGGCGGCCGGCCTCGCCACCCTCGAAGTGATCGAAGCCGAGGGGCTCGTTCAAAAGGCCGCGCAGACTGGATTCCGGCTTCTCGCCGCCTTCGAGGCCATGGCGGAGCGGTACGAACTGGTGCGAACGGTGCGCGGCAAAGGCCTCATGATCGGCGTCGAATTCGGGCCGCCCCGTTCGCTAAAGCTCAAGGCGGCGTGGACCCTGCTCGAAGCGGTGAGCCCCGGCCTGTTTTGCCAGCTCATCACAATCCCGTTGTTTAAGGATCATAAAATTCTTGTCCAGGTCGCGGGCCACGCGAACCACACCGTGAAGCTTCTTCCCGCGCTGATCATAACGGATTCGGATTGCGAGTGGATCGAACGCGCCTTTGAGGCGGTGATCGCCGACAGCCATCGCGTGCCCGGCGCGGTTTGGTCTTTGGGAAAGACCTTGGCCGATCATGCCATGAAAGCCCGTGCAACGAAGTAGGCGCAGGCGGATACGGGAGCGGCTTACCCCAACCTCTTCTGGAACGGCGACTGGACTCACAGCGCGTCGAGCGCCGAAATTGTTTGCTCGACCTTCGGCAATTCACGAACGGCAATGGCTTGCAAGCCGGGATCGGCGCCGGTTTGGGCAAAATCGCGATACAGCGTTTGAAGTTGGACCAAAGCCTCCCTTAGGGTGGAGACGTAGAGCGAATCGAAGTCGCGGCCTTGCGAGGCCGAGAGGCGCTGCAAATTGCTTCGCTGAGGCGGCAGCAGTTGCGGCGCGCTTAACTTGGCGGCGCCCGGCCCGATCTTTCCTGTATAGGGGGAGCGGAGGGTGACGACGGGACCGTTCACATTGACCCAAGCCTCCAGGGAATTGGCGACCGCCGTCTGATCCTTGGCAAGTGCTTCCGCGAACTTCCGGATCTTACCGTTGCGTGAATTTTCGCTTGCCATGCGGCTTGCGGCGGCTATGAAGTTCGCGTTGGGGATAGCACTAGCCACAAAACGCGCCGTTAGTTCCGAGGGAGACGAGGTGCCCGATGAGACGGGAGGCGGATTGGCATCGACTCCCGTCTGAGCGGCGGCCGGCGCGGCAAGCACCAAGGCGGCGAGGGCTTTAGCCATCAATGTGCGTGCCGGGACGAAGGTGGCTGTCACGCTATTCTCCCTTGCGTCGAGTGCCCTCGGCCATGACTATTGAAGCCGGATTTCTACCAAAAGGATAGCGAATCCCGGTTCCGGCTTCGAATTGCGATCAAACCAGGGGCGCGCAAATTCAGCTCTAACTTTATCTTTTCCGCGTGTTTTTCAATGGGAAACAGCGCGGCTACTCGGACTTAGCTTTCGATTGGGCCGCGGGGCCGGGTTCCGGCTTGGGATTGGCCTTCGAATTTAACTTGAAATTTGACACCGGTTTCGTTTTCGCCATCGCCGGTTTCGCCCTTGCCTTCGCGCGATCCTCGAACGCCGCCTGCAAGGCGAGCGCACGGGCCTGGGTGATCCGCAGGCCGCAAAATCCGTGAATATCCTCGCGCAAATAATTGCGGCAGATCACTTCGCGCTCCGACGAGAACCCCGCCTGTTCGCTGGCGATTTGCTTGACGGCCTCTTTGTCCTTGCCGGCGCTCGTCAGCAGCGCGTGAAACTTGGCGAGCATGGCCGAGTCTACGCGGCCCCGCTCGCGCTCCAACTGCTTCGTCTGATCGGGACCGATAGCGTTCCCCGGCGGGCCCCAAAGCCCGGCCGGATCGACCCGGCAATCTGCGGCCCGGAAATCGCATGTCTGGGGCGTCCGTGTGACGAGGACGGCTCCCTCCAGCACATCAAGCGAAAACGGGCAAGTTTCGATCTCAACTTCATAACGCGATACGCCATTGGGCCGCCCGGCGAAACTTGTTTGGATCGGCGTGCCCGCGACGACTTCGACCTGGCATTGTTTGCCTGGATGAGAAATTTCCTCTCCGGCGATCGAAAGCCGGGTGATCTCAAGCCCTTTGCCGGACCCGCGCTGGAAGGCGATGATCCCGGCAAATCCATCGCGCGACAGTTCCTGCCCGAAAATCGTCTCCTCCGAGGGCGGCTTGAGTCCCGCTGGTTTCGGTTGCCTCGGCGCGGCACCGGCGGGATTGGGAGCGGCCTTGTCCGCCGCGGAAGGCGACGCCTGGAGGGCGCCTGGAAGCATGAGTTGCGCGCGCGCCAACGCCGGGGTCAGGAGAGCCGCAAAAAGCACAACCGAAGGAAAATGTCTCAACTGGAATCCCGCCCGGATGAAATGCGGCGGCACGATAGCACTTTGGGCCGCGTCCCGGTACGGTTGCGCGATTGGACAATCGAAACAAGGCAAACTTACCGGACGCCGTAAGGATTCCGGCGGCATGGGGCGTGAAAAATTCTGGCGCGCGCCACCGGTTCCCTCGAACCTTCGTCTTGCACACTTCGATCGTCCACTTATATTCGGCGCATCTTGCGTTCATGCGCTGCCATACCAATTTGAACTTAATCGGGGACCGGGCGGAAAGCCGTCCGCCCATTTGCCGGATCGCCTCGGGATCCGGTGGTCTTGCGGATCGAAAGGAAGAGCAATCATGGCTAAAGTAATCGGAATCGACCTCGGCACCACCAATTCTTGCGTGGCGGTCATGGAAGGTACGACGCCGAAGGTTATCGAGAACGCCGAGGGGGCCCGGACCACGCCTTCCATCGTCGCATTCACGGACGACGGCGAGCGTCTCGTCGGCCAGCCGGCCAAGCGTCAGGGGGTCACCAATCCCGAACGGACGTTTTTTGCGATCAAGCGGCTTATCGGCCGGACCTTCGACGACCCGATGACCAAGAAGGACATGGGCCTCGTCCCTTATAAGATTATTCGCGCCTCCAACGGAGACGCCTGGGTCGCGGCGGACGGCAAACAATATTCCCCCTCGCAGATTTCCGCCTTTATTTTGCAAAAGATGAAGGAGACCGCCGAAGCCTATCTCGGCCAGGAGGTGCGCCAGGCGGTCATTACCGTTCCCGCCTATTTCAACGATGCCCAGCGGCAGGCGACCAAGGACGCCGGCAAGATCGCGGGCCTCGAAGTCCTCCGCATCATCAACGAGCCGACCGCGGCGGCGCTCGCCTATGGCCTCGACAAGAAGGGCTCGGGGGTCATCGCGGTCTACGATCTTGGCGGCGGCACATTCGACATCTCCATCCTCGAAATCGGCGATGGCGTATTCGAGGTGAAATCGACCAACGGCGACACCTTCCTGGGCGGCGAGGATTTCGACGTCCGCCTTGTCGAGTATCTTGCCGAAGAGTTCAGGAAGGACAATGGGATCGACCTGAAAAAGGACAAGCTCGCGCTCCAGCGCCTTAAGGAAGCGGCCGAAAAAGCCAAGATCGAATTGTCGTCGGCGACCCAAACCGAGATCAACTTGCCCTATATCACCGCGGACGCCACGGGACCGAAACATCTCACCTTGAAACTCACAAGGGCGAAGTTCGAGGCGCTTGTCGACGATCTGATCCAAAAAACCGTCGAACCGTGCCGCAAGGCCTTGAAGGACGCGGGGCTTAGCGCGGGCGAGATCAATGAAATCGTTCTCGTCGGCGGCATGACGCGGATGCCCAAGGTGCAAGACGTGGTCAAGAGCTTCTTCGGCAAGGAGCTGCATAAAGGGGTCAATCCCGACGAAGTCGTCGCGATCGGCGCGGGGGTTCAGGCCGGCGTCCTGCAGGGCGACGTCAAGGACGTGCTCTTGCTCGACGTGACACCTCTGTCCCTCGGCATCGAGACCCTCGGCGGCGTGTTCACCCGGCTAATCGAACGGAACACGACTATTCCGACCAAGAAGAGCCAGGTATTTTCGACCGCGGAAGACAATCAGACGGCGGTTACCATCCGCGTCTTCCAGGGCGAACGCGAAATGGCGGCGGACAATAAGCTGCTTGGCCAGTTCGATCTTGTCGGGATCCCGAGCGCTCCGCGCGGCGTACCGCAAATCGACGTCACTTTCGATATCGACGCCAATGGCATTGTCAACGTGTCGGCGAAGGACAAGGCAACCAACAAGGAGCAGCAGATCCGGATCCAGGCCTCCGGCGGCCTCACCGAAGGCGATATCGATAGAATGGTAAAGGACGCCGAGGCGCACGCTTCCGAAGATAAGAGACGCCGTGAACTCGTCGATGCCAAGAATCACGGCGAGGCGATGATTCATACCGCCCAGAAATCCCTGGCGGAATTCGGGACCAAGGTCGCCGAATCCGACAAGAGCGCGATCGAGGCCGCGATTGGCGCCTTGAAGTCGGCTCTTGAAGGCGAGGACCCCGAAGCGATCAAGGCCAAGACGAATGACCTCGTGCAAGCGTCCATGAAGCTCGGCGAAGCGATGTATAAGGCGCAAGGCGCGGGGCCGGGCGCGGAGGGCGCGCAGGCCGAGACAAAGGACGATGTCATCGATGCGGACTTCAAGGAAGTCGGCCCAGACGACAAGAAGAAATCCGCCTAAACGACAGGGAGGTCCGCGAGAATCTCCTAAGCCCGTTGCATTTTAGGCCCTTCGAGGGGGATTCGATTTGGCTCAAAGCGGACCACCCTCCCATTTGTTTATTTTCGGGTGGCGTTGCCAAGATAGGCTTGCCGCCGGTGCCATTTACGGTGCGGATACTTGTCTAACGGGCGCGGTACTGGCATCCAGATGCAGTTGGAATGGGCGCCGGGCTAGATAAATTTTAGCTGAGGGGAATAGGCGGCCGGAACACCCAGCGAGAAGCTCCGGCGGGCGTACGGATTGGAACGCGAAGCGCGATGATGAGACGGGACTATTACGAAATTCTTGGCGTTTCCAAAAGCTGCACGGACGCCGAGATGAAATCGGCTTTCCGCAAGGCAGCGATGCAATGTCATCCCGACCGCAATCCCGGCAATACGGAAGCCGAAATTCAGTTCAAGGAGCTGAACGAAGCCTATCAGGCGTTGTCGGATTCGCAGAAACGGGCAGCTTACGATCGCTACGGTCATGCCGCCTTCGAACATGGCGGTTTCGGAACCGGAGGCGATGGCTTCGCGGCGTCGATGGCGGATATTTTCGACGACCTTTTCGGCGATGTGATGGGCGGGCGGCGCGGCGGTGGACGCAAGGGCCCCGCGCGCGGGTCGGATCTCCGCTACAACCTGGAAATTTCGCTCGAACAAGCGTTTCACGGCAAAACGGCATCGATTAGCCTGCCTGCCTCGGTCGCCTGCGAGGCTTGCGCGGGATCCGGTGCCAAGGCTGGCGCGAAACCGCGGCTTTGTCCCGCCTGCGGTGGGCAGGGGCGCGTGCGTGCGCAGCAAGGCTTCTTCGCGATCGAACGGACCTGTCCGCATTGCCGTGGGGGCGGGGAAATCATCGACGATCCATGCCAGGCATGCGGCGGTTCGGGCCGCGTCACCCGCGAACGCCGCCTTTCCGTCAATATTCCGCCTGGCGTCGAGGACGGGACGCGGATTCGTCTTGGCGGCGAAGGGGAGGCGGGGGCCAAGGGCGGTCCGGCGGGCGATCTTTACATCTTCGTGTCGACGAAGCCGCATCCTTTTTTTCAGCGCGACGGCGCCGATCTTTTCTGCCGCGTGCCGATCTCGATGGTCCAGGCGGCGCTCGGCGCGGAAGTCAGCGTCCATACGCTCGATGGCGCCACGGCCAAGGTCAAAATCCCGGAAGGCACTCCATCCGGCAAACAATTCAAATTGAAAAACAAGGGCATGCCGGTGCTGAGATCGCGCACCACCGGCGATCTTTATATCGAGATGACGGTTGAAACGCCGCAAAGTCTCACAAAGCGGCAACGCGAACTCCTCACCGAATTCGAAGCGCTGTCCTCGACAAAGACGCATCCGGAATCCGCTGGCTTTTTTGCCAGGATGAAAGACTTCTTCGAGAATTTGAGCGGGCAGTGAACTCCTCCGCGCGCAACGCTTGCTCGTTTCATTTATTTATGTTTTGTGACGCCTCGCCCTTTGCTGGCGATTTTGCGGCGGAAGTATCCCCCGCATCATGAGGGAGGATCTTTTTTTGCGTAGCCAACCCGCGCGCGCGCACCAGCGCGGCTCATCAAAGCCCAACACACCGATCGAGGAGCGGATTGCCGACGAGGCGCGGTTCTTCAGATCGTGGCTCGATAATCCAGCAGTTGCCGGCGCGGTCTCGCCATCGGGGCGATTTCTGGCGCGCATGATGGCGCGTTACGTCGATCCGCGCAAAGCGGGGCCTGTTGTCGAACTGGGCCCGGGCACCGGCGCGATCACGGAGGCGCTTCTGGCGCGCGGCATCGCGCCAGGGCGGCTTTATCTCGTGGAATTCGACCCCGGCTTCTGCAAGCTCCTTAAGCGGCGGTTTCCCGGCGTCCATGTAATCAAAGGCGATGCGTATCAATTGTCGCAGACCTTGAGAGGCCGGCTTCGCCGGCCGCCGGCCGCGATCGTATCGAGCCTGCCGCTCTTATTGAAACCCGAGACGCAAAGGCTTGCGCTCCTCGCCGATGCCTTCGATTGCATGCGCCCGGACGGGTCCTTCGTGCAATTCACTTATGGCCGCGTCTCGCCGGTACCCCGTGACAAAGCATCGGCGCTCGATTTTCACGTCGAAGCGTCTCCGCCGGTCTGGTTGAACCTGCCGCCCGCGCGCGTCTGGATTTACCGGCGTCAGGCGCAGGCAGCCAAGAGCGTGGTGCAAAGGCGGCCGAACCCGGCGCAGGAATTCTTCGATAGACTCAAGCTCGGGACCGAAAAGATCCATCTCGACTTGAAGAAAGAAATCGCCGCGGCCAAAGCGAGGCTTCGAATCGAGATGAGACCTGGCCAACCCTCGCGGAAGGGACTGTGGGCGGACTCCCGGTTAGACAGCTTACGCAAGGCGTCCAGTATCGATCATTCGCGCCATCCGTGATGAGCGCGGCGGCCCTTGCCAAGCAACAGGCAGCCACTGCCCGCGAAAAACTTATCGTCGCGCTCGATTTTGCGACACCTCGGGAAGCCGAGGCGCTCGTGGCGACGCTCGGCGATAGCGTCGGTTTTTATAAAATTGGCTTGGAGCTCGCTTATGGCGGGGGTCTGCCCTATGCGCAGGATTTGATAAACGACGGCAAACAGGTTTTTCTCGATCTTAAGCTGCACGATATTGCGGCCACGGTGAGCCGGGCCTGTGCCCAAGTCGCCAGTCTCGGCGCCAAGTTTCTGACGATTCACGCTTATCCGCAAACGATGAAGGCGGCAAAATCGGCCGCCGCTGGCTCTTCGCTGCGCCTTCTTGGCGTGACCGTCCTGACCTCTTACGATGATCGCGATCTCGTCGACGCTGGTTATGCTTACGGCGTCGCAGATCTCGTCGCGCGGCGCGTGGTGCAGGCGCGCGAAGCAGGCCTCGACGGTCTGATCCTTTCCGCCCAGGAGGTGGGCGCCGTGCGCGCGCGTTTTGGCCGGGATATGATCCTCGTGACCCCTGGAATTCGGCCAGCGGGCGCCGACGCTTCCGACCAGAAAAGAACGATGACGCCCGCCGCCGCCATTGCCGCCGGGGCGGATTATCTCGTCGTTGGCCGGCCGGTCGTGCAGGCGAAAAATCCGCGCAGCGCGGCGGAGGCGATCATTTCGGAAATTGCCGCCGTCCAGTCTTAAAACGCAAAACGCCGGACGTACCTCCGGCCCGGCGCGCGATTATGGCACGTGGTCAATCAGCATGCCATGATCGAAGCGAACATAGACGATCGCGATGACGGCGCGATGACGGAGTTCACTGCTGAAAGGCTTTTCCTTGCGGCCGCCGCGGATTATAGACAGGATAGGAGCGGAACCCTGGGAGATCGATCATGAACGAAATGCGGCTTGTCGTTGCCGGAGCGGCTGGCCGCATGGGCCGCGTCCTTGTCGAGATCATCCGGCAAACGCCGGGCGCCCACCTCGCGGGTGCGATAGAACAGCCAGGTTCAATCGCGATCGGCCAGGACGCGGGGCTGCTCGCCGGCTGCGGCCAAATGGGTGTCCCGATCAGCGGCGACGCTCTCGCAACCGTCGCGGGCGCGGACGGAATTCTCGATTTTACCTCACCGCAATCGACTGTCGGGCTCGCGGCGCTCGCCGCGCAAGCGCGAATCGTTCACGTGATCGGCACGACGGGTTTGGATGCAGACCATATCGCGAGGTTAGAGGCCGCCGCGCGCCATGCCGTCGTCGTGCGCTCGGGCAACATGAGCCTTGGGGTTAATCTCCTTGTCGCTCTCGTCGAGAGGGTCGCCCGCGCGCTCGGGCCCGAATACGACATCGAGATCGTCGAAATGCATCACCGCATGAAGGTCGATGCGCCGTCCGGCACCGCGTTTCTCCTCGGCGAAGCCGCGGCGAAAGGCCGTGGCGTCACGCTCGAACAGCATTCGGTTCGCGCGCGCGACGGTCACACGGGATTGCGCGGGATCGGCCATATCGGATTTGCGTCGCTGCGCGGCGGGACAGTGATCGGGGATCACAAAGTAATTTTCGCGGGGCCCGGCGAACGAGTCGAACTCGCCCATATCGCGGAAGATCGCAGCATTTTCGCGCGTGGCGCCGTGCAGGCCGCGCTCTGGGGCAGAAGCCAAAAGCCGGGCTTTTATGCGATGGCCGATGTGCTCGGGCTCGCCGGTTGAAATTTCACCCGGCGCTGGTTCAACGAGGGGTGCCGCATGAATGTATGACGCTGGCGGCGACTTGGGCCGGGGTGGCGGCGAGCCTGCAAGCGCGTCCCGTTCACCCCATATATTAGATTTGGCAGCGCCTGCAAAAATACCTCGGATGACTCCGGACTCCCATGTGTTTGCGTTTTCGGCCCCCTATGCGCCGGAAGACGAGGTTCTCGCCGCCGAACTCCTCGCCAGTGCGGCGCTACCCGGCGAGGCCGAGGCGCGCATCGACCGGCGCGCCTTGCGTCTCATCGACGCGGTGCGGGCGAAATCGATCCGCATCGGCGGAGTCGAAGATCTTTTGCGCGAATATTCCTTGTCGTCGGAGGAGGGTCTCGCCCTGATGGTGCTCGCCGAAGCGCTTCTGAGGGTGCCCGACGATCTCACCGCCGACCGGCTCATCGAAGACAAGCTCGCTTCGGCGCATTGGAGCCGCCACGCCGGAGACTCGGAGGCGCTCCTCGTCTCGGCCGCGGCTTGGGCGCTTGGGGTCACCGCGCACGTCATCGGCAAGGGCAAAACGGCGGAGGGGGTGGTCGCCGCGCTGGCCCACCGGATCGGCATGGGCGCCCTCCGCGCTGCCGCGCGGCGGGCCGTGCAGCTCATGGGGTCGCATTTCGTCTTCGGTCAAACGATCGAGGACGCCTTGGCGCGAGTTCGCTCGAGGAATGGACGGCTGTATCGCTATTCTTTCGATATGCTGGGCGAAGGCGCGCGGACGCAAGCCGGCGCACGGCGCTATTTTGCTTCCTACGCGAAAGCGATTGAGGCAATCGGCTTGTCGGCGGGGCCCGGATCCCTGCCGGAGCGGCCCGGCATTTCGGTCAAGCTCTCGGCGTTGCATCCGCGCTACGAGCCTTTGTCGCGTCCGCGCGTGCTCGCCGAGCTCGCGCCACAAGTTGCCGGGCTCGCGCGGATCGCCAAACGGCACGATTTGAACTTCACCATCGATGCCGAGGAAGCCGACCGGCTTGAGCTTTCGCTCGATATTGTCGATCTGTTGCTGACCGATCCCTCGCTTTCGGGGTGGGACGGGTTCGGTCTCGCGGTGCAGGCCTACCAAAAGCGCGCCTTAAGGGTGATCGATTACATTGACGCGGCGGCGCGCCGTCATGATCGCCGTTTGATGCTGCGGCTCGTAAAAGGGGCTTATTGGGACACGGAGATAAAGCGGGCGCAGGAGCGGGGTCTTCCCGATTACCCGGTATTTTCACGCAAGGCGATGACCGATCTCAATTATCTTGCGTGCGCCAAAAAGCTCCTCGGCATGCGAGACATCGTTTATCCTCAATTCGCGACCCATAACGCGCTCACCATAGCTACAATCGTCGAATCCGCTGGAGATATCGAGGGCTTTGAATTCCAGCGCCTCCACGGCATGGGCGAAGACCTTTACGCTGCCTTGCGGTCCGAGAGTCCCAAGCTTGCGTGCCGGATCTACGCGCCGGTCGGCGTTCATGAGAACCTGCTCGCCTATCTCGTGCGCCGTCTTCTCGAAAATGGCGCCAACTCCTCGTTCGTAGCGCGCCTCGGCGATCCGCACGTGCCTAGCGCCGAACTTCTTGTCCGGCCGCAGGCCATCATACGAGATAGCAATCATGCGCGCGCGCGCCTGCCGTTGCCCGCGGATATTCACATGCCCTTGCGCAAGACCGCTAACGGAATCGAATTCGGCGATCGTCGAGCGCTTGCCGCCCTCACCAATGCGATCGCGAAATCCGCGCGGATGCGGGAGGCGGCGCCAATCGTCTCTGGCGCGCGGCGCGAGGGAAACGAGCGTGAGATTGTTTCGCCGATCGACGGAGCGAAAATTGGTGTTGTGCGCGAGGCGACGCCCGGCTTGTTGGCGGAAGCCATGCGCGAGGCCCGGGCGGGCTTTCGCCTGTGGTCTCATGTGCCTGCTGACCTGCGCGCGGCCTGTCTCGATCGTGCCGCAAAACACATTGAGGCGGCAGCGCCCGCCGTGTTGGGCCTGCTGCAAACCGAGGCGGGCAAGACACTGGAGGACGCGATCGGCGAATGGCGGGAGGCAATCGATTTCTGCCGCTACTACGCACAAGAAGCGCGCCGGCTGTTTGAGAACGCGCCGGTCTTGCCCGGGCCCACGGGGGAAGACAACCGGCTCAATTGCCATGGGCGAGGTGTGTTCGTCTGCATCAGCCCTTGGAACTTTCCCTTGTCGATTTTTCTCGGCCAGGTAGCCGCGGCGCTTGCCGCCGGAAATAGCGTCCTCGCCAAACCCGCCGAGCAGACCCCCTTGATCGCCGCCATCGCCATCGAGCTTCTCCACCGCGCCGGCGTGCCGGTCTCTGCATTGCATCTCTTGCCGGGGGACGGCGAGCTTGGCGAGAAGCTTATCGCGTTGCCCGGCGTCGCGGGGGTGGCTTTCACGGGCTCGATGGAAACCGCCACAAAGATCAATCGCGGGTTGGCCGCGAAGGACGGGCCAATTCCGGTGTTGATCGCGGAAACCGGCGGGATCAACACGATGATCGTCGATGCGACGGCCTTGCCCGAACAAGTTTGTGATGATGTCCTTGCCTCCGCTTTTCGCTCGGCCGGGCAACGCTGCTCCGCGCTCCGGCTTCTTTGCGTCCAGGAGGATGTCGCGGACAAGATGATCGCGATGATCGCCGGCGCGGCACGCGAACTCCTGGCCGGCGATCCGCGCGATACGCAGGTCCAGATCGGCCCGGTCATCGACGGCGCCGCCAAGGCAAATCTTAATGCGCATATCGCACTGATGCGAAGCTCGGCGATTGTCCACTTCGCCGGCGAGATACCGTCGAGCGCGCCGCCGGGCGGTTTTTATGTCGCGCCTCACATTTTCGAAATTGCCGCAGTGGGCGATCTGAAACGCGAGATATTCGGTCCGGTTCTCCATGTCGTTCGTTACAAGGCAGCCGAACTTGATGGACTGCTCGATTCGATTGAATCCAGCGGGTTCGGGCTGACCATGGGAGTGCATTCGCGCATTGACGCCACGATCGATCATATTTTGGGCCGGCGGCTGGCCGGCAACTGCTATGTCAATCGCAATATGATCGGAGCCGTCGTTGGCACTCAGCCGTTCGGCGGGTTCAATCTGTCGGGCACGGGGCCCAAAGCGGGCGGGCCGCATTACCTCAACCGTTTTTGTCTCGAACAAGCGGTCTCGATCAACACCGCGGCGGTGGGCGGGAACGCCAGCCTCATTAACAACACGCAATGATTCGAAGGGAATGCGTTTCGCCTTGCAGGCGCGGCGCAAATGCTCGTTTATTTCGCAAGGTAAAGGGCGAACGCGAACTCGTCCGCGCGAGCGAACTCGTTGGTTTCGAATTGACCGAATTCGAAGCCCCTTCGAACCCCGGGCGTTGCGCCCGCACGGTTCAAACGGTCATCCGCATGATCGAACCCGTGTTTCTGGCGGGGCCGGACGCCGGGGCAAGCGTCGTTACGAATCTTCCGCTGGAAGCCGGCCCTGCCGGTGACGGCCATGTGGCCGACGGGGGCGACTTCGAGATGCTTCCACACGAGCTTATCGGGGTTGCGACCCGGCGCGAAAGGAGGCATATTGAGAGCCGCGACTTTTTTCAATGGCTTTGATCGTTTAAATTGTGGCTCGTCTATGACGAAGTCTTTGATCGCCTGAATTGAACCTTTAATCTGATAGGCACCTGACAAAGTCGGGCTCGAATTGGGGGGAATGCGAGTGTTTGTTAGGTCAGCGACTCGAGTTACCTGCGCCGCCCGTAAATATCGTCGTGTGGCACGCGGCACGATTCTGGCCACCATGATTCTCGGGCCGACTGCCTGTACTAGATCTGACGATTGGGAGACGTGCAATAAAGCGGAAGGCGAAGTTGCAATTGCCGCTTGCACCGGCGCGATCAAGTCTGGAAAGTTACAAGGCCACGATCTCGGGATCGCATATGTAAGTCGTGGCCTAGCTAAAGTAAAAAAGTCGGAATTGGGTGCTGCAATAGAGGATTTTAATGAGGCAATCCGGCTCGACCCGAATTATATCGCAGCCCTTATCAATCGTGGCGTCGCATACGGGCTCATGGGCCAAATTGACCGAGCCATTGAAGACTATACACGGGCAATAAAGCTCGATCCAAACTCCATCCAAGCTTATTTTGACCGAGGCTTTGCCTATAGCAACGCGGGTGATTACCGCAGCGCAGTTGAGGATTACAGCCAAGTAATCTTGCTCGATCCAAAAAATTTCGGTGCTTTTAACAACCGATGCAATGTACAGAATATGAGGCGCGATTACGACAGCGCCATTCAGGACTGCTCTAAAGCAATCGAGCTCAATCCGGGGATGCCAAATGGCTTTATTGGACGTGCCGGCGCTTATGCTAGCAAGAAGGATTACGACCGCGCAATCGAGGATTACACCAAAGCAATTTCTTCGGACCCTACCGCACATGGACGTTCACGGCGCGCGGTAGCGCGAAATCATATAATGGAGATTACGGCAGCGCGATTGAAGACTTGGACAAGGCGATCCAGCTTGATGCCACAAACGCTGCCGCGTGGAATGAACGCTGTTTTGTGCGTGCAATTACCGGCCAACTACCGCAGGCATTATCGGACTGCAACCGGTCGCTAGACCTGCAACCCAACTATGCCGAAGCCCTCGACAGCCGCGCTTTTGTCTACCTAAAAATGCGCAACCTCGACGCTGCCATCGCCGATTACGACAAGGCGCTGCTGCTCGACCCGAGGAAAGCAACCTCACTCTATGGTCGCGGTGTCGCTAAGCTGAAGAAGGGAGATATTGCTGGCAGCAATTCCGATATTGAATCGGCGAAAAGAATCCAACTAGATATTGTAGACGAGTTCAAGCGCTACGGCATACAATGATCGCTCACCCAATCGGCCGCTTTTCTGAACGTGAAATGTAATCTTTTATATAAGGTGCAAGTGACTCCCCCCTTTCTCGCAAATTCGCTCACACTGGTGAGGTAAGTCAAATGACTATGATAAGGGAATTAACAGTGTATGGCGGGCTTCTAATCCTTCTCACAGTTTGGGTGTCATTACCTTTGTTACCGGCCGTACTTATATATAGACTTTTCCCTGACACCGCAGTAGCGGTCAGTGGTCCTTTAGCTCAATTGACGTTTAAAGCGGGCGGCGCATTCGGCGCTTATTTGATTGTGTTTTTTTCACTATTTCCTTTTACGACGAAGGTGTATAATGTAGTTGGTGACTTATTGCACCCATACTGGACCATTACAGGAAGCCTAAAACTCATTGATAAGGATGGGAAACCTGTGCATACCCAGCGTTATTTCCAGCATCTAACCGTTAGAACGCATCCTGAAATGCAGTCGTTCGAAGATCCCACTTTTACAATTACTATTCCAGAAGGTGAGAAAGGTATACCGGTCGTTATCCTCGATATTCCCGAGTTTGGCGGGTACCACTGGAAACACCGGCCCGATGAAGAGGACATCAATTGGTTTGACAAAACTATAGAATTAAAGGCACCGATTGAAATAAGAGAGAAACCCGGTAATGTTTCTGATGATGCCGTACCTAAAACGGTTCCTGCGCAATGACCTGACGGGGTGGATTGAACCAGCCACGCCCTGTAACCTTTATGAGAGCGAGCGGGAGCCAATTGTCGCGAGGGCATCCGGCGTTGGGCCGCCATGGGCGAAATCGAGAAGTTCGATCGTATGGAGCACCGGGATCGATGTGCCGCTCGCGATCTGAGCGATGCAGCCGATGTTGCCGGTGGCAACGAGATCGGGCGAGGTTTGCACGATATTCGCGATCTTGCGATCGCGCAGCCGCGTGGCAATCTCCGGCTCCAAAATATTATAGGTGCCCGCCGAACCGCAGCACAAATGCCCTTCGGGAATGTCGCGGACCTTGAAGCCTGCTTGCGTCAAAAGCTGCCTTGGCAAGGCGTCGATGTTTTGGCCATGCTGCATCGAGCAGGCGGAATGATAGGCGACCGTTAGGCCGGAAGGTTTCGCCGGTTCGGCCAGATCGAGCGTGTCCAGAAATTCCGTCACATCCTTGGCAAGCGCGGAAACGCGCGCCGCCTTTGCCGCATAGGCTGGATCGCCGCGCAGCAAAAATCCATAATCCTTGATCATGGTGCCGCAGCCCGATGCCGTGATCAAAATCGCATCGAGTCCATGTTCCTCGATTTCCCTGCCCCAAACATCGACGTTTTGCCGCGCGTGGATAAGCGCCCCGGCCTCCTTGCCAAGATGGTGAAGGAGCGCGCCGCAGCAGCCTTCGCCTTTGGCAAGCACGGTTTTAATTCCGAACCTAGTCAGCAAGCGAATCGTGGCGCCGTTGATGTCTGGCCGCAACACTTGCTGCACGCAGCCGCCATGAAGGGCCACGCGGGCAACCTGCGCTACGGCCGGGGAGATCACACCCGGTCGCAAATAGGCGGGTTGCGTGCTGCCCGGCGCAAGGCGCAGCATCGCGGCAAGGCGCCGCCCGGTCCGGCCAAAGCGCGGATAAAGAGCGTTGAACGGTCTTGCCAAGGGCGCGGCGGCAACCGCAAGCCGGAAACGGTTTGGATAAGGGAGAACGGCGCCGAGAAAAGCCCGGAACAGCCGGTCCGCGAGCGGCCTTCGATAGGTCTTTTCGATATGGCTTCTCGCCCCATCGACAAGATGCATATAGTTCACCCCCGATGGGCAGGCCGTCATGCAGGCGAGGCAGGAAAGACAGCGGTCGATGTGCTTGACGGTCAGCGCATCGGCGGGCCGGTTCTGTTCGAGCATATCCTTGATAAGATAGATGCGTCCGCGCGGAGAATCGAGTTCGTCGCCAAGCAGCACGAAGGTCGGGCAGGTCGCGTTGCAGAAGCCGCAATGGACGCAGGCGCGGAGAATTTTCTCCGCCTCCGCCGTCGCCGGATTTTTGAGCTGC
>DATBYR010000288.1:0-11094 GCA_036513565.1 Methylocella sp.
GGAAAAGCCGGAGATCATGGGCCAGCTGGTGGGCTGTATCGAGGGGATCGGCGAGGCATGCCGCGCGCTCGATTTCCCGGTCGTTTCCGGCAATGTGTCGCTCTACAACGAGAGCAGCGGCCGCGCGATCCTCCCCACCCCTGCGATCGGCGGCGTCGGCCTCGTCGAAGATGTGCGCCGGACCGCGACGTTGTCGTTCAAGCGGCCGGGCGAGAAAATTCTTTTGATCGGAAAGACGGCAGGCTGGCTCGGCCAGTCCCTCTATCTGCGTGATATTTGCGGCCGCGAGGACGGCGCGCCGCCGCCGGTCGATCTCGCTGCGGAAAGGCGCAATGGCGATTTTGTGCGGGGTCTCATCGAAAGCTGGGTGGTGACCGCCGTGCACGACGTTTCGGATGGCGGTTTGGCGGTGGCGCTCGCCGAGATGGCGATGACGGGCGGAATTGGCGCTTCGATCGAGGTTTCGCCCCCGCTCCGGGAGCTTGGCTTTCTCTTCGGCGAGGATCAGGCAAGGTATATCGTAACGGCCACATTGGAAAACGCGGAGGCGATCCGGGATGCGGCGGAAACCGCGGGCGTGGCCTGTGAAATCATCGGCGTGACCGGCGGCGATACGTTGACCCTTGGCTCCGGGACCGCCATATTGCTGGTTAACCTGATGCGGGTCCATGAAGGGTGGCTTCCTGGCTACATGGCCGGGTCGAATCCTTGACGAGGAAAAAGACGAGAAGCATACGAGGAAAGTTACACCATGCCCATGCCATCGTCTGAAATCGAGCGCCTGATCAAGCAGGGCATTCCGGACGCCAAGGTCGAAATCACCGACCTTGGCGGCGACAACAACCATTATGCGGCGATCGTCATTTCTGCCGAATTCGCCGGCAAATCCAAGTTCCAACAGCATCAGCTCGTCTACAAAGCGCTCGGCAACACCATGGGTGGCGAACTGCATGCACTGCAGCTTCAAACCCTTGCGCCGACGTAAGTTTCACTGCATCTTCTATGCGAAGACCGTTATCTGAAAGGACCCGGCAATGGCTATCAAGGATGAAATTCAGTCGACGATCGACAGCAACGACGTTGTCTTGTTCATGAAAGGAACGCCGGACTTTCCGCAATGCGGTTTTTCGGGCCAGGTTATCCAGATCCTAAATTATTTGGACGTCTCATATAAGCCGGTGAATTGTCTTGCGAGCGACGAGATCCGCCAAGGAATCAAGGAATTTTCCGACTGGCCGACGATCCCTCAGCTTTACGCCAAAGGCGAGTTCATTGGCGGCTGCGACATTGTCCGGGAAATGTTCCAATCGGGCGAACTCGCGGCGCATTTGGCGGACAAGGGGATCGCTTGCAAGCAGGCGGCCAAGGCCTAAGTATTCTGGTTTTGGAAACCGTCCGAATCCGCGCCCAAATCGGACCAAAATGTTTCAAGTGAAACATTTTGGTCTGGTGGGGGCCGAAAACCTTACACGGCTGAAGACTGCGGCACCGCCTTCAATCTTGTAAGATCGATCGGATTTCACGGAGCTAGTTCAAACACGGTGCCCTCGTTGCTAGAGCCGCCACGAGAGGTCGTGCCGAAGAGCGCGCCTTTTGGGCCGAACATCAGCCCGGCCAAGGGGTTTGCGCCGGCGGCGCCGGTGAAGGTGTGCAAGGTCGTCAGCACCTTGGTGGCGGGATTAAGCGTGAACACCGTGCCGACGCCGTGCGCGCCGCCACTAGAGGTCGTGCCGTAGAGCGCGCCTTTCGTGTCGAACACCAGCCCAGCAACGGGATCTGCACCATCGGCACCGTTGAAGTCGTGCAACGTCGTCAGTATCCTGGTGGCGGGATCGAGCTTGAACACCGTGCCGCGGCCACACACGGGGGGAAAAACGGGCTTGCACGGACCCACTGCGGTCGTGCCATAGAGCGCGCCTTTCGTATCAAACACCAGCCCCTGCGGACTTACACCATCGGTGGCGTTGGTGAAGCCGTTCAAGATCGTCAGCACATGGGTGGCGGGATCGAGCTTGAACACCGTGCCTTTTTGGGCCGGGCCGCCAACGACAGTCGTGCCGTAGAGCGCGCCTTTCGTATCAAATACCAGCCCGGCCTGCGGACTTGAGCCTTCGGGTCCGGTGAAGGTGTGCAACCTCGTCAGCACATGGGTGGCGGGATCGAGCTTGAACACAATGCCGCCGCCGTGCGCGCCACCTTCGGAGGTCGTGCCGTAGAGGGCGCCTTTCGTGTCGAATACAAGTCCAGCAACGGGAAATGCGCCGTCGGGGTTGTTCTTGAAGGCGTGCAAGATCGTCAGCACATGGGTGGCGGGATTGAGCTTGAACACCGTGCCGCTGCTGCCCGGGGGGCCGCCTTGTTCGGTCGTGCCGTAGAGCGCGCCTTTCGTGTCGAACACCAGCCCGGCATCGGGCAATTCGCCATCGGCGCCGGTGAAGCTGTGCAACGTCGTCCGTACCTTGGTGATGGGATCGAGCTTGAACACCGTGCCGCCGCTGCCCGGGGGGCCGCCAAGTCGAGTCGTGCCGTAGAGGGCGCCTTTCGTATCGAACACCAGCGCAGCTTGGGGCTCTGCGCCGTCGGGGCCGGTGAAGACGTGAAGCGTCTTGAAGGTTGTTGCATAAGCCGCCGGGCCGGCGGCGAGCATCGCCACGCTCAGGAGAAGTCCAAGGAGACGTGCGATGATCGGCATGGATAGATCTCCGCAGTTGCCTCAAGCAATGCGATTCTCAACCTGAATACCCAAAGGCATAGGTCAAGTTGCTAGACGGAACCGGGCGCCGGACTGATCCGCCGCCTCACGATACGGTAGCCTACGAATCCCAGATGTCAACGAAATGACCAGCGATGATCAAGCCAGTCACTGTGGCGCGCGCGGCTGTCCGCGATCAACCCCGGGTGGCGTTCAATAGCGCCAATGCATCCTCCGAATCCCATTGCGCCGGCCCCGCCATGGTGCCGATTTCGCAGCCATCCTTGCCGATGAGGATCGTTGCCGGCAGCCCGATAACCTTGCCCGTCTGTTTCAGTGTTTCAAACACTCCCGCCGTGCTGTCGGTATAAAGCTTGAGATTCTTGACCCCGATTTCGTGCAAGAAAGCCTTCGGCCGGTCGAGCCGCGCGGTATCGATATTCACCGCCACCACCGCGAAATCTTTGCCGCCGAGGGTGCCTTGCAGCCGATCGAGCGCGGGCATTTCCTGCCGGCAGGGCAGGCACCATGTCGCCCAAAGGTTGAGCAGGACCGTGCGCCCCTTAAAATCGGCCAGGCTCGCTCTCGTCCCTTCCGCTGTGTCGAAAGCGAGCTCCGGAAGCGGTTTCGGCCGTGGCGCAAGGATCAAGGCGGCAATCTCGCCATGCACCAGCGGTTTTAACCCCGCCGCCAACTCCGCCGCGCCGGGACATGCCGGGGTTTCGGCTGTTTCCTTGCCGCTCGGCGCCTTGATCCCGTATAGGACAATACCCAGCGCCATTAAGGCCAAGGCCGCCGCCGCGAACGCTCCCCAGCGCGAAACGAGCGGCACGCGCTCCTTTTTGGAATCATGGTGGGTCATATGGACATTGGTTTTTTGAAGAGCGCGAGAAGATGACCAACAAAATGTGGGGCGGCCGGTTCGCGAGCGGCCCCGGCGCCATCATGGAAGAAATCAATGCCTCGATCGGCTTCGACTTTCGGCTCGCCCTCCAAGATATAGCAGGTTCAAAAGCGCATGCCGCCATGCTGGGGCAAACCGGGATATTGGAGCGCGCGGACGCGCAAGCGATCAGCAATAGCTTAGACGAAATCGCCCGCGAAATCGAGGCTGGATCGTTCAATTTTTCGCGCACGCTCGAAGATATCCATATGAACATCGAGGCAAGGCTTACGGAGTTGATCGGACCCGAGGCGGGGCGGCTTCACACGGCGCGCTCACGCAACGATCAGGTCGCGCTCGATTTCCGCCTTTGGGTTCGCGAAACCATCGACGCGCTCGATCAACAGTTGCGCGGCCTGCAAACGGCGCTTGCCGAAAAGGCGCTCGCCCATGCGGCAAGCGTGATGCCGGGGTTTACCCATCTGCAACCGGCGCAGCCCGTCACCTTCGGTCATCATCTTTTGGCCTATGTGGAGATGTTTGCGCGGGACCGTTCAAGATTGCGCGATGCCCGTTCCCGCCTCAATGAATCTCCGCTCGGCGCCGCGGCGCTGGCTGGAACCTCGTTTCCGATCGATCGGGCGATGACCGCGAAAGCGCTCGGGTTCGACCGGCCGACAGCGAATTCGCTCGACAGCGTGGCCGATCGCGATTTCGTGCTCGAAACCTTGAGTGCCGCCGCGATCTGCGCCATTCATCTGTCCCGCTTCGCCGAGGAGATCGTGCTCTGGGCAACGCCGCAATTCGGATTTGTGTCGTTGTCGGATGCGTATTCGACCGGGTCGTCGATCATGCCGCAAAAGCGCAATCCCGACGCGGCGGAACTCATCCGGGCCAAGGGCGGCCGGATCGTCGGCGCGCTCAACGCCCTGCTTATCGTCATGAAGGGCTTGCCGCTCGCCTATTCGAAGGATTTGCAGGAAGACAAGGAAGGCACTTTTGACGCGCTCCACTCGCTTTCGCTATGCCTAGCCGCCATGACTGGAATGGTTTGCGATCTTACGCCCGATCTCGATCGCATGAAGGAAGCCGCCGGCTCGGACTATGCCACCGCCACCGATCTCGCCGATTGGCTGGTGCGCAGGCGGAAACTTCCGTTCCGCGAGGCGCATCACATCACCGGGCGCCTCGTTGCCATTGCCGCCGCGCAGAAAAAGGGCCTTGACAAACTGTCTCTCGCCGAAATGCGGGCGGTCGAGCCGCGAATTAGCCAGGAGGTATTCGCGGTGCTCGGCGTAGAGAATTCGGTACGCAGCCGGACCAGTTTTGGCGGCACCGCGCCGAAAAACGTGCGCGCGCAGGCCCGGCTGTGGCTGAGGCGGCTCAAAAAAGAAAAAACCTCTTAAAACGAGGCCTGCAATGATCTCAATTTGAACCCCAAATCCGGCGCGATATCCCATGTCATTCGCGTGGGAGCGACGGAGTCGATCCCGCATCATGTGATTTGTGGCGATGCAAGGTTCTCGACGCACGGCGTGTGCGATCAGGTCAAGGCAGCGGCGTTCGCCACTTCGATTAGCCGCTTATATTCCTCGGAACAGCGGTCCAATCTTTCCTTAATTTCTGGATGTTCGACGCTTTCCGCCATCCAGGCGACAAGATACCCGCAAGCGGTGCATGACGCGATGAGCGTTTCTTCGACGTCGGTTACATCCGGTCCCCCCCGAAACCCTTTTATCTCTTTGTTCTTACGTCCAAATAGCTATTTAACGCGGTGAGAGAAGGGTGCGCGGCATCGTTGGAGAGGCCTCGGTAGAACACGTCATAGACACCGCCCAGCCCCGCCGACTTGGCGGCCTGCCACACGTTGAATGACTCCGCCTCCACGCCCGACCGCTCCAAGTCGTCGCGGAACTGGCTGAGCTTTTCGGTGACCTCGGCTTCAAGCTTCAAACCTCCTGCGAGCAATGCATTTGCAAGCTTCTTTTTGCTATGCACATCGTGTTTCTCGAACTTCCCTAAGAAGTCCCCATCCTTGCGCAAGGCGCCAAAGCAGAAAACGCTTTCGAAACAGCTTCGGGCAATCGTACGCGCGTCTTGAGTCATGCCGCGTTCGGCAAGCAGGATCGCGGCTTGAAAGCTAGATAGGCCGCGTACAAACAAAAGCGAGGCCAAGACCGCTTTATTGTCTTCCAATGGAACTTCCAGCAGCAACAATTCCTGTTGCGCTACCGAGTTAAGATCCATGGCAAGACTGAACCACGCTCGGTTTTCTGCGCGATGCTTACCAATCCATGCCGCGATTTCGGGCGACAAAAACCCTTGTTCGTCGATACTCATGTGGCTTCTTTCAATGGCCGATCCACATATAGATAAAATTTCGCTTTGCCCTATACCTTGTCTATAGGGGCGTCCTCGGAGCTTGTTCGTGACACCTAACCTACGAAAACTCGGCGCTACCGCGTTTGTCGCCGCGCCTGCACTTTCGCTTGCCTCCTGCGATCGGCAGTACCCCGCCCAAACCCGAAGGACCGCTATGTCGGCCCTTCCAAAATTTCGTCGGTCCAGACCCGAAAGCTCGCGAGAGTATTAGGGCCGAACGTTGTGGTGATCGCGACATCCGCCGCATCGCGTCCCCGCGCCAGCAAAACCCTGCCAATTCTGGGGACGTTGTTGCGGGCATCGAACGTGTACCATTGCCCGCCGAGGTAGACCTCGAACCACGCCGCGAAATCGCCAGGCGGAAAGGGTGGCGGGGTGCCGACGTCGCCCAGATATCCTGTGCAGTAGCGGGCCGGAATGTTCAAGGCCCGGCAGAACGCGACCGCCAAATGTGTATAGTCGCGGCAGACTCCCAGACCTTCCTGATAGGCTTCCGACGCCGTCCTTGTCACCCGGGCGTGCTCGTAGCCGAAATTGATCCGCTGATTTACGAAATCGCAGATTGCCTGGACGCGCGCCCAGCCCGGGGTCGAATCTTTGAACAGAGTCCAGGCCAAATCCAACAATCGATCACTGTCGCAGAAACGACTCGCGAGAAGGAAGACGAGGGCCTCTTCCGGGAGCTTCTCCACCGCGATCTGACCGGCGCCCGGCGCCGCCGGATCGGGCAGACCGGAATCGGTCACGACAGCATCGGTCGACAAGCGCACATGCCCCGCGGGCGCAACAATCCGGCTGCACCAATTGCCAAAACCATCGCGGTAGCAGGAGATCGGAACCGGGGGGCTGATGACGATGTGATCCGGCGCCGCGAGATCCGCAACGCGCGAGAAATGGACGTTGAGCATCGCGATCAGCGGAGTGGGCTGCGGGAACTCGTATTGTAGTTCGTAACCGACCCGAAGTTTCACGTCACTCTCTCTTGCCACCGGGGACCGCGCCGCCAGCCGTCAGTTTTCTACTTACTTACTTAAGCGCGGCTTGACTACGCCGATCTGAATTTCCTTTTCTTGCCGCCTTACCCGAGCAGGGAAGCGAGCGCTTCGCTTCACGTCTGCGCTCAGCCGGAATGGGCAAGACGAACGCCAAGCCCCGACGCGCTTCGGCCGGTTCATGGTCCCAAGTGTGGTTGACACCTTTCCTGCTCGATCCTGACTGTATCGGTGGCAAAGCGCCTCGTTCTCAATTCCCCACATATTGGTGCAAGCTCGTCTCGACGGCGGACTTCTCTTGCGCCGAAAGCTTGGCCAATTCGCCGTCGAGCCAGGCGTCCTTGACGCCGGCGGCTCTTGCGAGAAGATGCCATTTCATCGCTTCGACCATATCCTTTGGCAATCCGCGCCCGGCCGCCAGAAGGCGCGCGGCGCGGTTTTGCGCGACCGGATTGTTGCGCACCGCCGCCTTGAGAAAGAGCTTCGCCGCCGCCGTCTCATCCTTCTCGACGCCGATGCCGTTGAAAAGCATGATCGCGTATTCGACTTGCGCCGGCACGTTATCGTCCTTCGCCGCGCGGCCAATCCACTGCGCGGCTTGCGCGTCGCTTTTTTCGACGCCGGTGCCATTCCTGTACAATAGGCCCAAGGCATAGCCGGCGTCGGAATAGCCAAGTTCGGCGGCTTGCCTGAAGAGCCGCGCGGCTTTCGGGAAATCCGGGGCGGCGCCATCGTTTTCGATGGCCAGTACGCCAAGGTTATAGAGAGCGCCGGGATGGTTTTGCGCCGCCGCCTGTTCGAAAAGCCCGGTCGCGCCGGCGCGATCCAGAGGCACGCCCTCGCCCTTCAGTCTGGCGATCCCGAGAGCGAAAATGGCCTGCCGGTCGGAGCGCTCGGCCGCGAGCTTGTACCAGCGGGCCGCTTCCGTGGCGTCGCGCCGGACACCGAGCCCTTGCGAATAAAGCTCGCCGACGAGGGTCATTGCTGGTCCATCACCGGGATCGGCCTCGATCCGCTTTATCGCCTCGCGCATCGCGGTGACATAATAGCCGCGCTGATAAGCCGCGAACGCGATATCCGGCGCGCCGCCGAGCCGCGCTGGGACCGGCAAGGGGTCCGCCTCCGGCGGCGGGTCGGATGGCGTTCCGGAAAGGGTTCCGGCCGGCTGCTGCGCGGTCGGATCGGCTTGCGCATGCGCGAAAAATGCCCCGCTGTGCAGAGCCGCCCATGCTGCCGCCAAGCCGGCGCAAAGCCGCAACATGCGGTTGCCGAAGCCATCGGTCATTCGGCCGCTTCCGGCGTTGGCGCCATAAGGCGGGCGCCGTCGCGCAAGGCCGCCGCGGCGCCACGCGGATCGGCGAAGACCGCGTCGCCAAGCGCGATGAAATCGGCTCCGGCGCGAACAAGATCGCCGATCGCGGCGAGATCATGCGCGTAGCCAACGCAAGGGACGTTGAAGATTTCCGCCCACCAGGCGACGCGCTCGACGATGGCTGCGTGCGGCTCCGCGCCGCAAGGCCCGCCGAACATCACATAATCGGCGCCGGCGGCCATCGCCGCGTCCCGCGTCGGCAATCCTCCGGCGCCGACAATGTGGCCGGGTTTTATCGCGCGCAAGGCGGATTGCAGCCGCTCTCCCTCTTCATCGATATGGACGCCATCGGCGTTGGCTCGGATCGCCCATTGAGGGTTGTCGGCGACCAGACAAGCGACGCCGTGCTTTTGCACCAAAGGGGCGAGCACGCGCACGATCTTCTCTGACTCGCCTTCATCGTGTGCGGCGGTTCGCAAAAGCACGCAAGCCACGTCGCACGTCGCCATCGCCGCCTCGAAAAGGAGCGGGTACGGGGTCCAATCGGAGATAGGCGGCGTGATCAAATAGAGGCGAGGTGCGTCCCTGGGCATGGCACGAGGCAACTCCGGCGGGGTTTCATGTTCAATCTTATTGGATTTCACGACGGATTTAAGCATGAATCTAGGAAACAAATTGGAGCGCGCGGCTTTCAGCCATCTCCGCCGGGGCGGACGCCGCCCCCAACCACGTCGATAATAACTAGCCGCAGCTCTCAAACAAACGGTTGGGATCATTCTGCGCGGCAGGCGGCAATGATGTAATTGATGTCCATGTCGTGCGAGAGCCGCCATCTGCCGGTCAGGGGATCGTAGACGACCCCCGTCTCATCCTTGATGCGCAGCCCGCGATCGCGCAAGGCCTTGGCGAGTTCGCGTGGCGCGACGAATTGGTTCCAGTTGTGGGTTCCCCGCGGCACCCAGCGCAGCACATATTCGGCGCCAAGGATCGCGAAAGCGAAGCTCTTCAAGGTGCGGTTGAGGGTGGCGGCGGCAAGCATTCCGCCCGGCCGCACCATCGCGGCGGCCTGGCCGAGGAAGCGCCCGACATCGCGCACGTGCTCGACGACTTCCATGGCCAGGACAACATCGAAGAGGGCGCCCTCGGCCGCAAGCTCCTCGGCGGCAACGCAGCGGTAATCGATGGCAAGGTTTGTTTTCGCGGCATGGTTCTTGGCGGCCGCGATGTTGCGCCGCGCCGGATCGATCGAAGTCATCCGGGCGCCAAGCCGCGCCAGGGGTTCCGAGAGGATGCCGGCGCCGCATCCCATATCGAGGATCGTCAGGCCCTGGAGCGCGGCCGGCGAGCGCCAATCGCGCGGCATTCCGTCGCGCAAAAAGTGCTTGCCCAAAAGCTCGCGCAAATAGGCGACACGGACCGGGTTGAACTTGTGCAGCGCGCGCATGGGGCCATCCGGATCCCACCACTGCGCGCCGAGCCGGTCGAACCGGGCGACCTCGTCGGGATCTACGGTCGTATCGCGGTGGAGCTTTTCCCGGCTTGCCACGGCCAAATTCCCATTGACTCGATGTGCCGCCATTTGCATCTATGCGCGGGGGTACGCGGTTGCGGGGCCGTTGATTTCCTAATTGAGACTCCCGCCCCGGAAGGAGGCGTTTTCGACCCGATGGCCCGTCTTGTGATGAAATTTGGCGGCACGTCGGTCGCAACCATAGAGCGCATTCGTAATATTGCAAGGCACATCGCGCGCGAGCGGGGCGAAGGCCATGACATCGCGGTCGTGGTCTCCGCCATGGCCGGCAGGACCAACGAGCTCGCCGGCTGGTGCGAGGAGGCCGCGCAGCTTTGTGACCGGCGCGAATACGACGCCGTTGTCGCCTCCGGCGAACAGGTGACCGCCGGTCTCCTCGCCATCGTTCTGCAGGAACAGGGAATTGCCGCGCGTTCATGGCAGGGCTGGCAAATTCCGATTCTGACCTCGAACGAACATGGTTCGGCCCGGATCGAACATATTGGGGCGGCGGCGATTCTTGATGGTTTTGCTGGCCGGGGGGAAGTGGCGGTGATCGCCGGTTTCCAAGGCCTTCACAAGGAGAGCGGCCGCATCGTCACGCTTGGGCGGGGCGGCTCCGATACAAGCGCGGTGGCGGTCGCCGCGGCGATCGGGGCTGTCCGCTGCGACATCTATACCGATGTCGACGGGGTCTATACCACCGATCCAAGGATCGTGCCGAAAGCCAAGCGGCTCGATCGCATCGCTTTCGAGGAAATGCTGGAAATGGCCTCGCTCGGGGCCAAGGTGCTTCAGGTGCGCTCGGTCGAACTTGCCATGGTGCACAAGGTCAAGACATGCGTCCGATCGTCGTTCGACGATCCCGACGGTTTCAAACAGGGCACGTTGATTTGCGGCGAGGAGGATATCGTGGAAAGCCAAGTGGTCACTGGCATCGCTTTCTCGCGGGACGAGGCGCAGATTACGTTGCGCCGCGTCGCGGATCGCCCAGGTATCGCCGCCGCCATATTCATGCCGCTCGCCGAAGCCAATATCAACGTGGACATGATCATTCAGGTGGCGTCCGAGGATTCGGGCGTGACCGATATCACGTTTACTGTTTCCGCCGCCGATTTCGCCCGGGCCCAAACGATTTTATGCAAAGCGCAGCCGCAGATCGGGTTTGGCAGTCTGCACGGCGCGAGCGATGTCGTGAAGATTTCGGCGATCGGCGTCGGCATGCGCAGCCATGCCGGCGTGGCCGCGCTCGCATTCAAGGCGCTGGCGGAAAAAGGCATCAATATTAGGGCGATTACGACCTCCGAAATAAAATTCTCGGTT
>DATBYR010000289.1:0-6952 GCA_036513565.1 Methylocella sp.
GCTGCCGCGCTGCTCAGATGACGCCTTCTCCAAACGTCAAGATCACACGCGACGGCGCGGTTCTGTGCGTGACCTTTAACCGGCCGGACAAAAAGAACGCGCTCAACCGCGCGATGTATCATGCCGCGACCGAGGCTTTGCGGCAAGCCGGCGGCGATCGGTCCATCGGTGCCGTGGTGTTTGCCGGGTCCGGCGGGGTGTTCACGGCGGGCAACGATATTGCGGATTTTCTCGAGGCTAGCGCGGGGCCCGGCGAATTTCCGGCTTTTACATTCATCACGCCGCTCGTCGCGGCGATCGAAGGCATTGCCGTAGGCATCGGCGCGACGATGATGCTGCATTGCGATCTCGTCTATGTTGCGCCCGGGACGGTTTTTCGCCTGCCCTTCGTCGACCTTGGCCTGGTGCCGGAGGCGGCATCCTCGCTGCTTCTGCCGCGCCGTGCCGGCATGGCGAAGGCCGCTGAATTGTTGCTGCTTTGCGAACCCTTCGACGCCGATGACGCGGTGCGGCTGGGGCTCGCCAATGCCGTCGTTCCGGCGTGCGAGCTGCGCGGTTTCGCGATCGAGCAGGCAAGGCGACTCGCGACAAAACCCCGCGCGGCGATTGCCGCCACGCGCCGCCTCATGCGCGGCGACGGCCTGGAAATCCTCGCCCGGATCGAGGAAGAGGCGCGGTTGTTTTCCGCCGCGCTCCGGTCGAACGAAGCCCGTGCCGCGTTCGCCGCCTTTCTCGGCAAGGCGCGCTAGATTAAGCGATGCGCGGCTAGACTAATTACCCTATCAGTGAGCGGTAGATTGCGATAGTTTCTTGTGCGGACGCGCTCCAGTTGTAGCGCCTGGACGTCCATTGCTTTAGGTTCTCGCTCCACTCTTCCGAGACCTCGCAGGCGGCCATCCGTTTAATCGCTTCCGCAAGGGCATCGACATCGCCCATCCTGAAATAGTGCCACGCAGGAAGTTCTACCTCGAGATGCGGCTCGATATCGCTAACAAGGGTAGGCAGGCCATAGCTCAGCGCTTCCAGCAAGGCGATGGGCAATCCCTCATGCGACGAGGGCAGGACGAACAATCCCGCATGACCGTAAAGCTCCCGCAACGCCGATCCCTCCTGGAATCCCGTCACAACGACATTCCGCGTTTTTGCGGCAAGGTCTTCAACGGACCGGGAATAGGCGTCTGAGTGGGCGCTTCCGCCGACCAGCACGAGCTTCCACCCCGGTAAATCCGCGCGCGCGAAGGCATCAATGAGGTCCAGGTGCCGCTTCTCCGGGACCATGCGGCTCACCGTGAGGATATATTTGCGTTGTTCGAGCCGGAATTTTTCCAGTGCCTGACGGCTGGAAGGGGTAACGGAAGGCTCCACGCCATTCCGAATACACGCGGCCTCAAGCCCGTATTTTTTCCGCACATGCCCCTGCATTGTCCGGGAAACCGCGATCCGCTTGTTGGCGGAGCGCATCCCCAACGCTTCGCCGAATCGCAATACACTTTTGCCTATGGGCCCCCACTTCTGGCGATCGTAATCCGCGCCATGGTGGGTGACGACGACTTTCAGGCCAAAAAACCGCGCCAGCGGCGTCAGCAAGGCCGGCCCGATGGCCTGAATGTGAAGCACGTCGGGCCTGCGGAATGCCGCGTACATGATGGCCAGAAAAGTATGGACAATGGCTTCCATATGTTTGGAACGCGGCGCCCACAATTTCACGAACTTGACACCGTTCCATTCGGATGGATGGCCGCTCTTAATATAAGGCGAGCGCAACGCGACCGTCACCCTGAAGCCCGCGGCGGCAATGGCCGGATAGAGATGCTGTGCGTGCGTCTCCACGCCTCCCTGCACCCCAGGAAATCCGCGCAGGCCCACAACCATCACATGGGCGCTACATTCGCGGATGGCGTTTAGAGCCGGGTTCGAAATTGGCGCTTTGTTTCTCAAATAGCTTGCCGGGCCAACGTAGAATTGATTCAGCTGGCTGATCCTCTGGCGCTGTCGAAATTTGGCCTCGACGACCCCCCGGTTGACCAATGCTTACCTCCCAGCACTGAACTCATTTAGCTTGAATTTCCAGTCACCCCCCTCTCAGCCAAAGGGGGTCATTCATTGATATAGTCGAGCTGCGGATAGCGTTCTTGCGGCGTCTGCCGGTTGCGGTCCAGCTTGTTGCCTTTGTGCTTCGTGCCCAGATAAGAGGTACGCGGGACCTGACGCGTGGGTTTGACGTTGCCGTAATCGATATACTGCTCAAAGCAGATCGGTTTACCCAGGGCCACTTTCAGCTTGTTCTTCAGCACCCACGTCATCGGCCGCATCTTTGGCATTTGCGGGACGATCCGCGACCGCATGGCAGTGCGGGCTGTCGTAACCATCCAGCAGTTCTGGGTGCAGCAGGCGACCTTTTTGAGGCCTTCGCTCGCCAGATCGCTGTGCGTGATTTCACTCCAGCTCTGGCGCGCCAGATTGCCGAGGGGAATATCCGAGCGCACATTGCACGCCCACACATCCGACCATGGATCGATGAACGCGAAGTCGCTTCCGGCGGTGCAGGGGATAAGACGCTCGTGTCCAAGTACCTTCTCGATAAGCCCGAGATTCAAGTAGGCTCGGAACCAGTTCTTCACGTTGCGGCTTTTCAGCAATTCGGTGATAAGATTCTCGATCGGCTTCGCGACCTTGGTTCTGTCGTAGAAATGGTTGTCGTTTTTGTAGAACTGCCAGGCGTTGTGCAGTGTCGTCGTCGCCAGCTCGAAACCCTGCGAACGCGCGAACTCATAGACGTTTAGCAGTTGCCCGACATTCTCGTCTTGAATGACAAACGCAAATCCGAGGTCCGTGCCTCCGGCCTCCTTCAACTTGCGCAGCCCGGCCACCTTGGTGCTATGGCCGTCCTTCTCGCCGCGGATTCGATTGCTCGTCGATTCGTCGCCTTCGAGGCTGAAGCGAACCTTGATATTCGGATATTTCTTGATGATGGGAACCAGTCGCTCGGGGTATAGGCCGTTGGAACTGATCTCCATGACCCGCGCCTTCGGGTACAGAATATCGATCATCTCCGCGAGGTCGCGACGCAGCGTAGGCTCGCCGCCCGACAGGTTCAGATTGTCAAATCCGCCGGGAAGCTTCGCCAGCGTTTCCAGCGATATTTCCTGTTCGGGAGCGGTGGGGTACTTCCATACGTGGCACATTTGACAGCGCGAATTGCAGCGAAAAGTCGATACGACCGTCAAGTCCATAGCCTACTCTCCTAGTCAGGTGACCGAGACGTGTCCTCCCGGCGCATCCGGCATTAACCCATAGCCGAACCAGAAACGCTTGAACGCTTGATATAGCACGAACTCGAACGGCTTGTTGAACATTTTCTTGAATTGCTCGCGGGCATATATGTTGTCGAAGATGACAGCATTGTGGACATAACAGGAGGGGAAAGGCATGGGTGCATGGGAGCCCTCATGTCGAGGATTTGGCATTGCCAAAATCCTCAAAAAGCGGTAACTTCACGCTCGCCTTGGTGCGCAATGCTTACGCCTATATCCAGCCTTCCGCTATGGGGGGCTTTCACCGGTCATAATTTGAAGTGTCCTTCCTCGGCGCGCCGATCATTCGCGACGACATTCCACAGAACGCTTTTGGCATCGCCAGCACGGTCTTTATTTCCAGACCGGCGATGCCGGCGATCTGACAGCGAAGCTGCAATGGGCGCTCGACGAGCCTGAACAGCTGGCGGATCTGGCGAGGGTCGCATCGGAGTATCTCGCGACCCAATTTAGTTAGGGCAGCCTCTCCGATCAGCATTTGGATTTGTTCATGGGAAAGAGGGCAGGAGCGATACGGAAGGGGCCCATTGGACCGATGGAGCAGAGTTGAATCGTGTCGAACGGTCACGTCCTCTCGATCAATACCTACCACTATCCGAAGGGTGGTTCGGAGATGGTCTATTTTGCCCACGCCGCTCTGATGGAACGGCACGGATGGACGAATTCGTTTTACGCGATGCACGACCCGAACAACCTGCCCTGCGAGGACAACCGGTATTTCGCGGAGCACGTCGATTTTGGTGCGTCGGCGTCGCTCCGGGAAAAGGCGGTCGTCGCCGCGCGCATCATCTATTCGCGTGAAGCCCGGGCCAAGCTGGCGCGGCTCATCGATACGCGAAGGATCGATGTTGCCCATGTTCACAACATCTACCATCACCTGTCGCCGTCGGTGCTCGTGGAGCTGAAGCAGCGCGGCATTCCGGTGGTCATGACAGCGCACGATCTCAAGCTCGCCTGCCCGGCCTATACGATGCGGAACCTGTCCGGGGTATGCGAGCGCTGTAAGGGCGGCCGGGTCTGGAATGTTGCGATCCACCGCTGCATCAAAGGCAGCGTTGCCTTGAGCGGGCTGATCATGGTCGAGTCGGCCATCCACAAGGCGTTGCGAATCTACGCGCGGCATATCGACCGGATCGTCACGCCGAGCGCCTTCTATCGCGAAAAACTGATCGAGTGGGGCTGGCCGGCCGAAAAGCTGGTGCATATTCCGAACTTCGTATCCGATGCGGCGCTGCCGGCCGCAACCCCATACGGCGATCACCTTCTCTATTTTGGCCGCCTGACGCCTGAGAAAGGCATTGCGACGCTGATCGCGGCAGCAGCAGCCTCGGGTGTTCCCGTTCGCATCGCCGGGCGCGGACCGCAGGAGGAGGAGCTGCGCGCGCTTGCACGGTCCCTCGACGCTCCGGCCGTCTTCGTGGGGTTCCTGGCGGGTGACGCGCTGTGGGCCGAGGTCGATGCGGCACGGGCGATCGTGCTGCCGTCCGAATGGTACGAGAATAGCCCGATGAGCGGCGTCGAAGCCTTTCAGCGCGGCAAGCCGCTGGTTGGCGCGCGGATCGGCGGCATTCCCGAGTTGATCGAGGAGGGACGCACCGGCTGGTCGTTCCAGGCCGGTGATGTTGCCGATCTCGCGCGCGCTCTGGCCCTGGCGCGCGACACCGCAGACACACACCTCGCCGAGATGTCGGTCGCCTGCCGGCAGCTGGTTTCCCGTTATTATTCCGAGCATGCCTATTTCGAGGCGATGAGCGCTCTCTATGAAACAGTGAGAGCCTAAGAGGCTGCTCGGAAACATCAGGCGGGAGTACAGAGTCTTCGGAGCATGAGGCGGATTGAGGCGAGACGCAGGAAAGCCAGCGCCGTGCGCTCGAGGGGTCTCGCACTATGCCAAGGAAGGTGGCCCTCGCGTCAGCGAAGGCCGGATGAGGGCGATTCAGCCGCTTTCAATGCCCGTTGGATTTCCTCAAGAACGATGTTGCCGCCGCCGGTCGCGAGATCATCAGAAAATCGCAGCACTTGCCGGCACCGCGCGCGCGGCCGCGCGTCACGGTGCATGTCGGGAAGACGGTGTTTGGGCTCATCGTGCCGCGGACCGTCTAGCTCGACGATAATCCGCGCGGAAATGCAGGCAAATCGGCGACATAACCTTCTCCCGCTTGCGGGAGAAGGTATGCCATGCGTATCTAACTGGCACGCGCAAAACCGGAACCGCCATTGCCCCTGAGCCCTGAACCAAAAATCACCCCCGAACTCGTTGCCGCGCATGGCCTAAAACCTGACGAATACGCGCGCATTCTCGCGCTCATCGGGCGCTCGCCAACATTCACCGAGCTCGGCATATTCTCGGCGATGTGGAACGAGCATTGTTCCTACAAATCGTCGCGGATTCATCTGCGCCGGCTCCCCACCAAGGCGCCTTGGGTCATTCAGGGGCCGGGAGAAAACGCGGGCGTCATCGACATCGGGGACGGCCTCGCCTGCGTCTTCAAGATGGAGAGCCACAACCACCCCTCCTTCATCGAGCCTTTCCAGGGCGCCGGGACGGGCGTTGGCGGAATCTTGCGCGACGTATTTACCATGGGCGCGCGGCCCGTGGCGTGCTTGAACCTTCTCCGTTTCGGCGCGCCCAAAAATCCGCGAACGCGCCATCTCGTCGCGGGCGTCGTCGCCGGGATCGGCGCCTACGGCAATAGCTTTGGGGTGCCGACGGTCGGCGGATCGACGAATTTCGACAAGAGCTACGACGGCAATATTCTCGTCAACGCCATGGCGGTGGGCATCGCGAACACGAACGAAATTTTCTACGCCAAGGCCAGCGGAGTTGGGAACAAGATCGTTTATCTCGGCTCGAAGACTGGCCGCGACGGAATCCATGGCGCGACCATGGCATCGGCCACTTTCGAGGCCGATGCGGAGGAAAAGCGCCCAACGGTGCAGGTCGGCGATCCTTTCACCGAAAAGCTCTTGCTCGAAGCCTGCCTCGAATTGATGCAAACCGGCGCGGTCGTCGCGATCCAAGACATGGGCGCGGCAGGCCTCACCTCCTCGGCGGTCGAAATGGGCGCCAAGGGCAATCTCGGGATCGAACTCGATCTCGATCGCGTGCCCTGCCGCGAGACCGGCATGTCCGCTTATGAAATGCTGCTGTCGGAAAGCCAGGAGCGCATGCTGATGGTGCTCGATCCGGCCAAGGAAGAAGAGGCGGAGGCGGTCTTTTCCAAATGGGGCCTCGATTTCGCGGTCATCGGCGAGACCACGGACACGCTGCGATTCACGGTTGCGCATCAAGGCGTGCGCAAAGCCGATCTGCCGATCAAGGAGCTTGGCGATTCGGCTCCCCTCTACGATCGCCCGCACATCGCCTCGCCCAAAAGACCCAACGTAGATTCGGCCACGGTTGCCGCGCCGATCTCCCATGCCGAGGCGTTGTTGCGCCTCTTAGCGTCCCCGGATCTTTGCTCCAAACGCTGGATTTTTGAGCAATACGACCATTTGATCCTTGGCAATACGGTGCAGCCGCCGGGCGGCGACGCGGCGGTGATTAGGATTGGCGATGGCCTCAAGGGCTTGGCGCTCACCACCGATGTGACGCAGCGCTACTGCGAGGCCGACCCTTACGAGGGGGCCAAACAGGC
>DATBYR010000290.1:0-5814 GCA_036513565.1 Methylocella sp.
CGGCAATCCAATGAAAGGCCTGTGTCCAGATGAGGTGCCAATGCGCCTCCGGGCCCTCGACGTCTCGCCACTGGGTGACCACACAAATTATAGCGAAGACAGGACCAAGGATTTTCCAATAGTCCGTCATTGCCTGTGGAGAAACGCTTCCATAAGCAACTCCGAAAATGGCAAGGACCAACATCACGATATACGGCCAGTCCCGGATAAAGAAAGAGCGCAGGCTGAAGCGTGACGCCTTGGGGCGGTCATCGTCTGATTCATATTCGACCATGGTGCAAGCTCCGAGGTGAGGAAGGCGCTGTCGTTGGCCAGGCCGCTCGGAGGTCATTCTAGCGCTTATGGAATTGGGCCGATAGCTCCAACGTCACCGTTCACCAGCGGGCCGGCGCCGGCAGGCCGGCATAAGGCAACATGTTCGGGTTCACAAAGCCAAATTCCTCGCTGCGTCCGGGCGTCTCCGAAGATCATATCTTAGACACGGCTGCCGATCGCCGTCGTGTCCTCATGTGCCACATGGAGGGCGACGGGTTTTGCGGCGGCCGCTTTTTACAGCGCGAATGTTGTTTCTATCCGCCAGGATCCTTGGATTCAGCCTTGATCACGGCCTCGAGAGCGGCCACCCTTTGGCTCAGCTTTTTGTTGTCGTCGCGGGCCTTCGCGGCCATCTCTTTGACCGCCTCGAATTCCTCGCGGGTGACGACATCCATCGTCGCGAGAAGACGTTCGAACTGACTCTTCATCACCGTTTCGGCCTCGCGGCGAACGCCTTGCGCCATCTCGGACGCATCGGTCACGAGACGCGCGAAATCGTCGAACACCCGATTTTGGGACATGACCCACTCCAGTCTTTGCGCGCTTCTAGCACGGAGCATTCCCGCGGCCAATAATTTAGGTGACCATGCGACTTAGCGCGACATTGGCCACAATTGATCGTGTTCGGCACACCGCGTAGCAACGCAGTCCGGGCTACTTGCTAACGCTCAACCTCACCGGCGCGGCGCTTTCTGCCGCGTCCGGTTTGAGCGCATAGTTAGATGGTCTATTCCGCCCCTTTAGCGATCCAAGGCTCACGAAAGACAGCCTTCCAATCATTTTGATACGTCGGCATCAAGGAACCGTTGCCCTGTGCGTGAAACATGCGATGGTACTTAATATATAACTTGTCGAGACATTCGACACACGTGTCCAGGTCATCGAATCTAGGTAACACTCTTGGATCGCGCTTATCCCGATGGGCGACGCGCCTGTCTGCGAAGTCCTCACAGCGTCGAGCTACCTCCCTAATTTGCGCAAGATCATTACAAACCATATGCGGGCAGACGTGACATGGGACGTCCCGGAAAATTTGTCGAAATACCCTTCTGCAAGATTCTCAACGGCTGAACCCTTGTATAAACCAACGTAATATTCTCTGGATAGCGTCTGAGGCCTATCGACGATTTCCTCCAACAGGCGCGCAAACGAGATACTTTGGTTGTCGACCTTTAGCTGCCGACGTACGCCCATCACAGCATGAGACACATACGTATTACCGAGGTAGCTATAAAAGGCACTCGGCTGGTGAATCCGCCGATTGGTTTTTATTATGTTCTGAACTTCCCAAAATATATCTTTACTTATGACCAAGTCCTGGACTTCGTCATGTATCACCTTCAACCATTTGAGCCATTTTCGTAGTTTCGCGTCCATTGAGTTTTGAACCTCTAACACTAATTAGACGGATCTGCATAAGATGTGGAAAACCGGGTTCGGGTCCTTATAACCCGCCGTTAAAGCGCCGCCTAGGACTCCGAAAATCCATATCAAGCCTTTCCCTCTCATAGCGCTTATTATCAAGCGTCTTACACCCACGCTCGATTATTACTCTCGCTTGCTAAACTTAAGCGATTCAGGAAGCGCGCTTTGGCGAGGTCGAGCGCAACACGTATCAAAAACAAGATGCGCTCCTCACCCAGCCTGGTCATGCAGGCGGGCGAGGCTTTCTTCCTTGCCTAATACTTCGAGCACATCGAAGATTCCCGGTGACACCGCCCGCCCGGTGAGCGCGGCGCGCAGCGGCTGCGCGGCGTCGCCGAGCTTGATCTTGTTTTCAGCCGCATAATCGCGCACGACCACTTCGATGCTTGCGGCGTTCCAATCCGCGAGCGCCGCCAAACGCGGGATCAGCCCGGCGATATGCGCCCGTCCGCCCGCGTCAAGGATGCTCGCCGCCTTGGCGTCGAGGACAAGCGGCCTCTCCGCGAACAGAAATTTCGCGCCATCCAAGAGTTCGATCAAGGTTTTGGCGCGCTCCTTGAGACCCGGCATGGCCGCGTAGAGTTTGGCCCGCAAGGAATCGTCAAGTTTGCTTAGCGCCGCGGCGCCGTCCGGCAGATAGGGCAGGGCGGATTCTAGCGCGGCAACGAGTTCCTCGTCCCGGCTCGCGCGGATATAATGCCCGTTCATGCTTTCGAGCTTCGCGAAGTCGAAGCGGGCGGGCGAGCGTCCAACATGCGCGAGATCGAACGTTTCGATCATCTCCCGTGTCGAAAAAAATTCCTTGTCGCCCTGGCTCCAGCCGAGCCGCACCAGATAATTGCGCAGCGCGTCGGGCAGATAGCCCATGGCGCGATAGGCATCGACACCGAGCGCGCCGTGGCGCTTCGACAATTTGGCCCCGTCCGCGCCATGGATGAGCGGGATATGCGCCATGACCGGGGCGCTCCAGCCGAGCGCCTGATAGATCTGTATTTGCCGCGCCGCATTGGTGAGATGATCGTCGCCGCGAATGATATGGGTGACGCCCATGTCATGATCGTCGACCACGACGGCGAGCATATAGGTCGGCGTGCCATCCGAACGCAGAAGAACGAGGTCGTCGAGATCCTTGTTGGCCCAGGCGACCCGGCCCTGAACTTTGTCGTCGAGAACCGTTTCGCCCTCGCGGGCAGCCTTGAGCCGGACGACAGGTTTGACGCCCAACGGTGCTTCGGAGGCCGGGCGGTCGCGCCACCGCCCGTCATAGCGCGGCGGCCGTCCTTCTGCGCGCGCTTTCTCGCGCATCTCGTCGAGCTCTTGCGGCGTTGCGTAGCAATAATAGGCATGGCCCGAGGCGAGGAGGTTTTCAGCTGCCTCGCGGTGGCGCGCCACGCGCCGAAACTGATAAATGACATCACCGTCCCAATCGAGGCCGAGCCAGGATAGCCCGTCGAGAATGGCGGCAATTGCCGCGCCGGTTGAGCGCTCGCGGTCGGTGTCCTCGATCCGCAGCAGCATTTTGCCTCCTGCGTGCCGTGCATAAAGCCAGTTGAACAGTGCCGTGCGCGCCCCGCCGATATGCAAAAAACCTGTCGGCGACGGTGCGAAGCGGGTGATCACCGGATCTGGCATGGGCATGGTCCTTCGGGTCGAGGCCGCTGCAAATCATGGGGAAGCGGCCATCGGCCCGCCGGGAAGCGTTCAGGATACATTACGCGGCCGAAGCGGAGAGCGCGGCTGAGGCAAAGGATCACCGCGTGGAGCGCATGGTCATTTCCTTCCTTTCCTGCACTTAGCAGATATCCGCCCGCCCGCGTCACGGCCGACAAACGTAGTAATAGTTCTGGATGTCGTGGGAGAGCTCGTTGACCTGGATGTCCGAAAATCCGGCATTGTTGAAATATTCGAGCGCCTTTTCGCGACCCCACATTGCGCCCAGGCCCTCGCCGCCTTGCGCCAGCGAGACCGTCATGCAGTGCATGCATGAGATCGTATAGAGCAGCCGCCCGATCGGGTGATCGAGATTGTCGCGGTGGTAACTCGACCCCTTGATGTCCTGGGCAAGATAGACACCGCCTTCAGCGAGCGAGCAGCGGATGCCACGCAGGACCGCCATTGGGTTGGCTTGGTCGTGCACGGCGTCGAAGCTGGTGATGACGTCGAAAGCCCCTGGTTCGGCTGTCTCGTCGAAATCACTCAGATTGCGCGCAACAAACTCGACATTCTCGTTGCCGCGCTGGTGCGCTTCGGTACCCGCAAACGCGATCGCTTCCTCGGACAGGTCATAACCGACGAAGCTGCTCCTCGGGAACGTTTTGGCCAGCAGGTTGACGACTCTGCCGCGTCCGCAGCCGACATCGAGGACGCGAATACCCTTTTCGAGCCGTCCTGTGAGGCCGGGCACGAGCGGCAGGATATGGTCGATGAGCGCCGGCAGGACAGTCTGGCCGCTGTCCTCGGCCATGACTTCGTGAAAGCGTTCGTAGCGCTCATAGGGAACGCCCCCGCCCTCACGGAAGCACCGCACGACGTCGCCCTCGACCGAGCCGAGAAGCGCAACATATTGCGCGAAGACCGCGAGATTGCCGCCAACAGCGCTGCGCGTGATGAACGCGGCGTGCTCCGCCGGCAGGGCATATGTGCCCGCGCTGCCGTCGTGCTCGATGATGCCGCCGACGGTCATGGCGCCGAGCCATTCGCGCACATAGCGTTCCTGAAGTCCGATCCGGTCCGCGATTTCGGCACTCGTTGACGGCGCTGTACCCGCCATCGCGTCGAAGAGGCCGGTCCGGTGACCGACGGACATCATCAGGCTCAACGCGCCGGCGTTGAGCATATCGATTATTCTTTTCTCGAAGCCTTCCGCGCGCGCAGCATCGAAGGACACGTGATCGTCGTGCTGTGCTGAGGCTGTCATTGGCAATCCTCCGCCACTTAGCGGTTGGGCGAAACCGGCGATCACCGGATCTGGCATCAGGCGTGGTCCTGCGGGTCGGGACCGCTGTAAATCGTGTGGAAGCGGCCATTGGCCTGCCCGAGCCGCCCCTGTACCACGAAAAAGCCGAAAAAACTGGCCCCGGAGATGGCAATGCAGACAAGCTGGAAACGCCAGGGCACGGCTAATGACAAATGAATAGTTTTGCAATTCCATAAATGATAAAAAAGTTTTAACATGCGTTCATGGCGGGTACGTCTCAGGCAGCAATTGCCACTCGGCGCTTGGTCAAAGCGGGAGGCTTTGCCGGCAAATTTGCCGTCAAGCTTGCGCCGCTATGGGGGGTTTTCGGGCGGGCCTTCGAGACTGAGGTGGCGCTCCGGCGGCCGTTTCTTTGGCTGCCGGTCGCGGCCGGCACGGGTGTCGTCCTTTATCTTTACGCCGATCGCGAACCTTCGCTTTGGCTGATCGCCCCTGCGGCCGTAGCGCTCGGCGTTCTCGCTTATCTTGCCCGCGCGAACCGGGTCGCGTTTTTTCTCCTTTGCGGTTTTTGCGCGGTTTTTGCGGGAGAACTGTCGGCGGCCTTGCGGACGGCGCGGGTCGCGGCGCCGGTCCTCGACAAGATCAGGATCGTTACGCTCCAAGGCTCTATCGAGGAGATGGATTTCCGAAGGACAGGCGCACGCTTCCTGTTGCGGGTTCATGCCGCCGAAGGGCTTGCGCCGGAACAGACGCCGTTCCGCGTTCGCTTGTCCATGCGCCGAACGCCGCCGTTCGAGGCCGGCACCTATGTGCGCCTAAAGGCCAGGCTGCTCCCCCCCGCCCGCGCGAGCCTTCCCGGCGGCTATGATTTCGCCCGCGACGCCTGGTTCGCGCGGCTCGGCGCGGTCGGCAATGTGTTGGGGCGCATCGAGATTGTGCCGTCTCCTGAGTCGCCTGGGCTCGCGGCCGCGGCCGTGATGGCGATCGATCGCGGCCGCAATGCGCTGGCGCGCCGCATCGACAAAATCGTGGGCGGCGATTCGGGAGAAGGCACAATCTCGATGCGCCCCAGCACATTGCCGACCGCGCCGAGCCGCGCGAACCAGGCGTCGCGGCCGAAGTCATATCCACCAGGAAGGCTCGCGCGGGCGGGGGGG
>DATBYR010000291.1:0-14559 GCA_036513565.1 Methylocella sp.
CGGGGTGTCGCGATAAAGATCGCCGACGAGATTGGCCTCTGTTTGCACCTGATTATCGGTTTGCGCGAAATTCTGCCAAACGGCAACGGCTACAAAGGCGAGCAAGACGGCGTAAATGACGCCGACCGTCGCAAAGGTAAAACCCGACACGTCATTGTGGGCTCGGCGCACCCCATGAGGCAAAATCGAATGGGCCGCCAACAGGCCAAGCGCCGACAAGCTCGCGCCAACGAAAATTGAAACGATCACCGCAAATGTTGTCGGCAGGTCAGACAGCCAGTGTGCCGCTGCTTCAAGCATTCAAGTTCCCCGAACCCTCGAAAAAACCCCAGCGGCAATTTCGCGCCATTTCAGTCTAAATCACCTTATTTGCAAGCTGCCGAGCTGTCAGATTTTTGTTTCAACGCGGGCCTGGCGCGCCGCATCATGGCACGTGTGCAACGACAGCAGATCTTGGCAACGAACGGAAACGTCATCTCGCCGACAACGTTCGCAAGCCTGCTGTTTTGGAAAAATCGCGCTGATGGAAAACCGGTCCCAACCGCATCACCCTTTGGGAAACTCCAAGCCCATTTCCCGATAGCGTTCGGGGTCGTCGGTCCAGTGCTCGCGCACTTTGACGAACAGAAAAAGATGCACCCTTTGTCCGGCCGCCTCGATAATCTCCTTGCGCGCCGCGGTCCCGATCGCCTTGATGGTCCGTCCGCCTTCGCCGATCACGATCTTTTTGTGGCCTTCGCGCAGCACATAGATCGTCTGTTCGATCCGCGCCGAGCCGTCCGGCATGTCTTGCCAAAGCTCGGTTTCGACCGTCGATGAATAGGGGAGCTCGTCGTGCAGGCGGTCAAACATTTTTTCGCGCGTGATCTCGGCGGCGAGCAGGCGCAAGGGCACGTCCGCAATCTGATCTTCCGAATAAAGCCACGGGCTAGGCGGCATCAGCGCGGCGAGTTCCTGTTTGAATTTGGCGACGCCATGGCCGCGCAAGGCCGAGATCATGAATGTTTGCGCAAAGGGGAGCGCGCCATTGAGCTTGGCGGCGAGTTCGAGAAGCTTTGGCGGTTCCACGGTATCGATCTTGTTGAGGACAAGAATCTTCTTGGCGGCTATTTGCGGCAGGCGGCCGAGAATGGCCTCGACCTCGGCATCGATGCCTCTCTGGACATCGACAAGCAGCGCAGCCGCATCGGCATCGCCGGTACTGCCCCAGGCGGCCGCCACCATGGCTCGGTCGAGCCGGCGTTTCGGCGCGAATATGCCCGGCGTATCGACGAAAACGATTTGTGCCTTGCCCTCCAGGGCAATCCCGCGCACGGAACTCCGCGTCGTCTGAACCTTGCGCGAAACGATCGAGACCTTCGTTCCAACGAGCCAATTGATCAGCGTCGATTTGCCGGCGTTCGGGGCGCCGATCAGGGCGACGAAGCCGCAGCTTGTTCCGCCACCGTGTCCGCTGTTCACACGAGGTCCTTTTCGACGTCTTCGCCAATGCCCTCGCGCGCGATGAAAGCCGCCGCCGCGGCTTGCTCGGCGAGGCGCTTCGAAAATCCCTTCGCCTCGGCATGGCGGTAGCCGGGCACTTCGACGGAAATCGTGAATTCCGGCGCGTGGTCGGGCCCCGATCGCGCGGTCTCGCGATAGAGCGGGGTGGGAAAACCCTGCGCTTGCACCCATTCCTGGAGCGCTGTCTTCGGATCGCGCAACGGGCGTCCGGGCGAGAGCATCCGCTCGCCGAAGGCGGCGATCACGACGGCCTTGGCCGCCTCGTAGCCCGCGTCGAGAAAAACCGCGCCTATGATCGCTTCGCAAACGTCGCCCAGAATTGCCATGTTGGGGGTTCTTGTTTGCAGTTCGATTTCGCCAAGCCGGACGCAGGAGTCAACGCCCCAGGCGAGGGCGGCCTCGGCGCAGCTCTCCTTGCGGACGAGTCCCGCGAGGCGGCGCGAGAGTTCTCCCTCGCCGGCCTCGGGAAACGCTTCGTACAACATCCCCGAAACGGCGAGACCCAAGACGCGGTCGCCGAGAAATTCGAGCCTTTGATAGGTTTCGCGCTTGCTCCCCGTCGCCGCGCTAACATGGGTAAGCGCCGCCGCGATCAGGCTGCGATTTGCGAAAACGTGCCCGATCCGCGCCTCGAGCGCCCTGACATCCTGGACTTGCCGCGCCATTCTATTTCACGGATATGAGCATCCTGTCGAAGCGCACCGTCCACGGCCATTGCCAGAACGCCCAGGCCGGCTCGCCCTTGCCGACCGAAAAGAAGATCAATTCGGCGCGTCCGACGAGATTTTCAAACGGCACGAAGCCGACGCCGCCCTGATCGGGCGGGACCCGGCTGTCCGTCGAATTGTCCCGGTTGTCGCCCATCATGAAATAATGTCCGGCCGGAACTTCGAAAACCTGGGTATTGCCGTTGAATCCGGTATCGCCCTGAATCTGGATGATCGTATGTGTCACTCCACCGGGCAGTGTTTCGCGATAGGTCGGGACGCCGGTTTCGCGCCCGTAAAAATCCTCGGTATGGACCTTGGCAATCGGCTCGCGTGGCACGATTTCGCCATTGACGTAAAGCCGGCCTTCCTTCATTTGAATCTTGTCGCCGGGCAGGCCGATCACGCGCTTGATGTAGTCGGTTTGTCCGTCGCGCGGAAGCTTGAAGACGGCGATGTCGCCGCGTTTCGGTGGCGCGGCAAAAATCCTGCCGGAAAACAGGGGGGGACTAAAAGGAAACGAATGGTTGGAATAGCCGTAGGCATATTTTGAGACGAAAAGATAATCGCCGATCTGCAAGGTCGGGATCATCGAGCCGGAGGGAATATTGAACGGCTGAAACAAAAAGGTGCGCACGACGAGAGCGATGAGCAGCGCCTGAACGATGACCTTCAAGGTGTCGCCCTTGCCGCCTTCCTTTGCGCGCTCCTTCATCCCGGTGCCTTTTCGATCCAACCGTGCGGGCTCTGTCATGCTCGTTTTCTCTCCGAAGAAGCGCGTCCGGACCCTGCTCCCAAGCAACGCCCCTCGCGTCACGGAGCGCTCCTTACCATGCCTCGAAACGCCGGTATAGGCCTCGCTCCACGGCTTCAGCGTATGCCTGTCAGGGCCCGCATCCCGGCCGGCCGGTGCCGAATACTGTGAAGAAAGCTCTGTATTGCCCGCCCGCCCGGATTGTCCAGCTCTGAGGCGGCAGCTATCTTCGACCGGTGATCGCTCCGTCCACGATAGATCTTCTGCGCCATCTCGCGAGAAAACCAGGCCATGACGAGGTCAAGGCCGGTTTCCGGAAATTGCTGATCGATGAATTTGGCGCGGATCTTTCGGCTCTCGATTTCGAGCGCCGGATCCCCGCGCATGTTGTGCTTTGTCGAGCGCAGGATGATGGGACGGCTCGGCGCGGACCCGAGCGCGCCCTATGTCGCGACCCGGAGAACGAACCAGGAGAAGATACCTTGGAAAAACCTGCCCCGAATCGAGAACCGGGTCGAGGCGGAATTCTTGCGTCCCGTGGTGCTTGGCGAGAGCATTTTGCCTTACCGAAACTTCCAGCCCTTCGAGGCAGTCGTCCCTGTGACGGACAAAGGGGAAGTGCTCGACGCTGAAGCGGCGGCCAATCGTGGGTTCGACGGGTTGCATGGCTGGATGAGCGCAGCGGAGAGGGTTTGGAACGCCAATGCGGAAAGTGGCCCCATGACGCTCATCGGCCGCTGGAATTATCACAACGAGTTAGGCGCGCAGTTTCCTCTCGTGTCGCGGCGCGTGGTTTACGCGGCTTCGGGGACAAACCCCGCAGCCTGCATATTAAAAGAACCAGCGGTCATTGAGCATAGTCTCTACTGGTCTAAGCCTGACACGAAAAAGGAAGCGCGTTACTCACCGCTCTTCTCAACAGCGAAACAGCGCGTCAGCGCGGCGAATCCCTTCAATCTCGCGGGCAATGGGGCGCGAGAGATTTCGACAAGGTCATGTTCAACCTGCCGATTCCACGCTTCGACGCCAACAATCCCCTGCACACGGACATCGCCAAAACCGCGCGCGAGGCGGAAGCTCTCGCCGCCTCCGTGGCCCCTGCCCGAAAATACAAAATTTCAACGCGCGCGCGGCCTTGTTCGCGCGGCGCTGACCGACGCCGGCGTGGCGCAAAGGATCGACGCGCTCGTGGCAAGACTTCTCGACGGCGGGTAAGTCCTTTCGCGGTCGCCACCCCTCTTTCGCGCGTTAAAGCGCCTTGACCGCCGCGAGCACCGCCTCGGCGTGACCCGGGACTTTCACCGTGTTCCATACCATTGCGATCTGGCCGTCCGTGCCGATAAGGAACGTCGTGCGCTCTACCCCCATGTATTTGCGGCCATACATGCTCTTTTCGACCCATACGCCATAGGCTTCGAGCATGGCTTTCGATTCGTCGGACGCGAGCGCGAATTCGAGCTTATGTTTGGCCTTGAATCTTGCGTGGCTTGCCACCGGATCGGGCGATACGCCAAGGATTGCCGCACCGGCCTTTTTGAATTCGCCCCGCAAGCCATTAAATTCGATCGCTTCCTTGGTGCAGCCGGAGGTATCGTCTTTCGGATAAAAGTAAAGAACAAGCTTCCTGCCGGCGAAGCTTGCGAGCAAAATCCTGGCTCCGGCATCGTCCGGCAACGCGAAATCTGGCGCCTTATCGCCCGGCGCCAACTTTTTGCCTAAGTTGCCGCCCAAGCTACTGTCCGAATTCTTGTTCAAGTTCTTCGGCGGCTCATTCGACAAATTTTTATTCATGGGGCTTTCCTTTCGTCACGTGGAACGGCGATTGGCGAATCCAACCGTTCGCCCGTTTGCGCCGCGTGCGGGTAAAATGCGTATAGTCGCACAGGATCAAAGTTTCCAGCTTCAGCTTGGTTTTGAAAGGCCGCGAGCGGTTGGCCGGACATAGTGAGGAAAATCCGGCCCGGCCCGGCGCGTGGCCGGGAAATTGGCTGCGCCGGCTTGGGAAAGCGGCGCGTCCCGCTCCATGCGTCGGGCTAAGGACAAGCAGGCGCGGCCCCGCGTGGCATGCGTGGTCCGCGTGCAAGCTCGTGCTCGGGTTGGTTTTTTTCGCGCTCGCCGGCGGCGGTTTCTTCGTTGCCCGCCTCGCGCTCGGGCCGATCGCGATCGACGGTTTCGCGCCGCAAATCGCCAAGGCACTCGACGATCGTTTCGGCCATCGCTACGAATTCGGTTTCGGCGGAACCGCGCTCGTGAAGAACGGCTATGCGCCGGCGCTGAGCATCGACAATTTGTCGATTAAGGAACCCTCCGGCCGCATGATTTTGACCGCGCCGCGTGCCGAAGTGTCGGTCGATCTTCTTGCGCTCTGTTTTGGACGGGTGACCCCAAGGCGGCTCGAAATTTTCGACGTCGAGGTGCATCTGACATTGCGGCCCGATGGTTCGCTCGCCTTGCCGGTTGCGTCCAATTCCGGGGAAGCGGTGGCTCTTACGCCGCCGCTTGCCTCGGCGCCTGCGCCAGACAGCCCTTTGCCGGCGCCGGACCCAGTGACGAAAGATCCGGCCGCGCAGGCGCTCACGGCAAACCCGCCACGCTCTCTCATCGTCAAGCAGATGGCGGCATCGATCCGGCTCGTTATCGACACGCTGACCAATCCGGAAAGTCCGGCCGCGGCGATCGATCGCATCGGCATCACGCGCGGCAAGATTGTTGTTGACGACGAGACCGCCAATCAAACCATGGTCTTTAACGGCGTCAATCTCGGTTTCGATAAATCCTCCGGCGCCACGAGGTTCGATCTTTCCGTCGAGGGACCGAACGGCCGCTGGTTGGCCTCGGGCGTTGCCTTCGGCATGCCCGGCTCCGAACGCGGCGTCACGCTTTCGTTTTCAAACCTATCCCTCGATGAACTCTTGTTGGCGACCGGCACGCGCACGATCGGCGCCGATTTCGATATGCAGCTGTCAGGCAAGCTCAGCGTCCGTTTGCAAGCCGATGGGATGCTTTCGGAGGCGGCCGGCCAGTTCGAATTCGGGGCAGGTTACTTGCGTTTCGACGATCCCGACGATGAACCCCTGATGATCGACAAGGTCACCGGCGGGTTTCATTGGAATCCGGCAGCGCGGCGCATTGCGATCGATCGATGGCGGCTCACGGCGGGCGCGACTCATTTCGCGATTTCAGGCGTCATAACACCGCCGCATCGAGAGGGCGATCCGTGGTCGATTGGGCTGACCAATGCGGAGCCCAACGTGGCGAGTCCCGAGCGGCCCGGAGAAAAGCCTATTTCGATCGATCACGGCGACTTGGCGGCGCGATTTTATTTGGCTGAAAAGAAGCTTGTTATCGACCAGTTTTCGTTCGGCGGTCCGCAAGGCGGCATCGCGATGGCCGGCGGGATCGATTGGATCAATGGACCCCATATAAGGCTCGGTGCGTCGATCTCTCCGGCGCCGGTTAGTACCGTCCTACGGCTGTGGCCCTCGTTCGTCGCGGCGCCGGTCCGGTCCTACCTGCTTTCCCGCACCGGCGAAGGAACGGTCGAGAAGGGCACCCTGCGGATCGATTTCGATGGCGACGATTTGCGGGCGATGCGGGCCGGACACGCGCCTCCCGATGCAAAGGTCTTGCTGGATTTCATGATTGCCAATGCGAGCCTCGCGTTTCTGCCAGGCGTGCCGCCTTTACGCGGCATCGATGGCGCCGGCCACGTCACCGGCCGGACCGCGACTTTCGCGGTTGCGAATGCCGCCCTCGATGCCGGCAATGGCCGCGTGCTGACCTTATCGGACGGCAGTTTCCATGTCGCCGACTTTGAGTTGAAACCCGCGCCGGCGGTGGTGGAGGCCAAGGTCGCGGGCAGTGTCGAGGCGATCGGGGAGCTTTTATCGCATGACGCGTTAAAACCCTATGCCAGTCTGTCGCTCGATTCTTCCACGCTGAGGGGACAGGCCGACGGCAATCTCGAAATCGACATGAACCTCGGGCGCGACACCGGCCCGGCGGACACAACTCTCAAGATCAAAGCGACAGTCACCAATTTCACAGCCGAAAGGCTGATCGGCAACGAGAAGCTCGAGGCCGCGACTCTGACCGTCAATGTCGATCCGTCGGGCCTAAGAGCGAGCGGGCAGGGCACCATATTCGGCGCTCCGGCCGCGATCGGCATCGAGAAATTGGCAGGCAAGGCCGCCGAAGCTTCGATTGGCTTGACCCTAGACGATGCCATTCGCGCGAGGCAGGGTTTTGGCGCCAATTACGGGGTGAGCGGACCGGTTGGCGCTACAATTACCGCGCCCATCGGCGGTGGGGAAAAACCTAAGGTACGGATCGAGCTCGATTTGGGCCGTGCTGGGATCGAGATTCCAGGAGTTTCGAAGCCGGCGGGACGGCCGGGAAAGATCGCCTTCGCGCTCGCCGTCAATGACGCTGGGACCTTGCTCGATCAGATCGTTGTCGACGCCGGGACCATTCAGGCGCGGGGCAATGTGCAGCTTGGCGCGGGCCTCTCTCTTGTCGCGGCGAAATTTCCACAGGTGAAGCTGTCGGCCGGCGACGATATGAAGATCGACGCGATGAAAACCGGCGAGGCAATGAAGGTGATCGTGCGAGGAACCACGATTGACGCAAGGCCGTTCTTAAAATCGCTGATTTTCAACCCTCCCGCAAGCAATGATGCCGGGCCAAGCAACGGCGGGGAGCGCAATGAGGCGGGTCCAATCAAGGAGATCGAATTCGATGTCAAAGCCGGCATTTTGAGCGGATATAACAAACAAATCATCGCTGGGGCAGAATTGAGTTTTGCGAAACGCGGCGACCAGATAAAGCAGTTCACTTTTGCCGGAACCTTCGGCGGCCAGCCGATTTCGTGCAATCTGACCGGAGGCGGCGTTTCTCCCCAGCTTAATCTCGTCAGCGAGGATGCTGGATCGCTCTTGTTGTTCCTCGACCTCTACAAGCACATGGAGCGCGGACGGCTCTCCGTCGGGATGCGTCTTGGTTCGGATTCCCTTGCCGGCGTCCTTCTCATCGACGATTTCGTTTTGCGCGATGAACCTGCGTTGCGCCGGCTGGTGGTCGAGGGCGCTCCACCGCTGGAGACCCCGGGCCAGGCGCAAAGAATCGACGCAAATGCGATCGCTTTCAACAAATTGCAGGTGCGTTTCCAACGCGACGGCAGCCGTCTCGATCTCAGCGAAGGCACCATGCATGGCGAGGCCATCGGACTAACCGTCGATGGCGCCATCGATTTCGTACATGACCGGGTCGACATGAACGGTACTTTCGTTCCCGTTTATGCCTTCAACAATTTGTTCGCCAAAATCCCGGTCGTCGGCCTCATCCTAGGGGGCGCCACGAACGAAGGATTGATCGGGGTCAACTACCGGATTAACGGCTTGGCCAGCGCGCCGGCCCTGAACATCAATCCTCTGTCGGCGATCGCGCCAGGAATTTTCCGGCAGATTTTTGGCGTCGCCGATTTCGACCCCATGCATCCGCAGCGATAGGATGAATCAAGCGACCTTCAAAAGGACATGGCGCTTGCGTCCGAGCGAAAGTTTGACGACGCCTCCGGTTAGATCGCGCGGTCCAATGACAATGCGCTCATCGGTGATGGTCCGATCGTTGACCTTGAGACCTCCACCTTTGATTTGACGCCGTGCCTCGCCGGTCGAGGCGACGAGCCCCGATCTGACGAAAGCCGTGAGCACCCCAAGGCCCGCCTCGATCTCGGCGGCGGGGATTTCGATCGCGGGCAGACCGCCACTTACGTTGCCAACAAAGGCTGCAATATCCGGCGCTTCACTTGCTTCAAGTTTCCCGAAGATTGGCCGCGCCGTCTCCGCTGCCTGCAATGCCGCCTCGCGCCCATGCACCATGGCGGTTGCTTCGGTGGCGAGAATCTTCTTCGCCTCGTTGATCTCGGCGCCGCCCAAGGCTTCGAGCCTCGCAATCTCATCGAGCGGCAATTCGGTGAAGAGCCTTAAGAACCGTCCGGTGTCCCGGTCCTCGCAATTGCGCCAATATTGCCAATACTCGAAGACGGAGTACAGGCCTTCGTCGAGCCAAACCGCGCCTTGCGCGGTCTTGCCCATTTTGGCGCCCGACGTGGACGTCAAGAGCGGCGACGTCAAGCCGTATAGTTGGCGCGTGCCCATCCGGCGGCCGAGATCGATCCCAGTGACGATGTTGCCCCATTGGTCCGAGCCGCCCATCTGCAAAACGCAGCCATGGAGCTTGAAAAGCTCGACAAAATCATAGGCCTGAAGGCACATGTAATTGAATTCGAGGAAAGACAGTTCCTGGTCGCGTTCGAGCCGCAGTTTTACCGAATCCATCGACAGCATCCGGTTGACCGAGAAATGGCGCCCCACGTCGCGCAGAAAATCAATGTAATTTATGGAGGCGAGCCATTCCGCGTTGTCTGGCATGATCGCGTCATGTTTTTCTTCGCCGAAATTCAGGAACCTGGCGAAGACGCGTTTGATCCCCTCTTTATTGGCGGCAATCGTCTCCAGAGGGAGTAATTGACGGCTCGCGTCTTTGCCCGAGGGATCGCCGACCCGTGTCGTGCCGCCGCCCATGAGCGCGATCGGCTTGCCACCGGTCTTTTGCAGCCAGTGCAACAGCATGATTTGAACGAGTGAGCCAGCGTGGAGCGAAGGCGCCGTGCAGTCGAAACCGATATAGGCAACGAGCTCTCCCGATTTTGCGATTTGATCGAGCCCTGCGACGTCGGAGCATTGCTGCAAAAAGCCGCGCTCGACGAGCACGCTCAGAAAGTGGGATTGAGGACGAAAATCACTGGTCACGGGAAGCCTTTGGCAAAAAGATGGCGCCGTTGCAACATGGGTGCGCGATCCCCTCGGATTCATGCGGCCGTGAGATTTAGGGGGAAGGGCGCAGCAACGCATAACCCCGCGACCGCGCTCGTAAGTAACACAAGCGCTACAAAAATCTACGGAACAATAGCGATCACGTTAGGCGCTGGCAGGTTCTTAGCCGAGCTTTGAAGGGCGAGGAGATCAGTCAGCAACTGCACCACTTGGTTGGATGCATTTGGTCCAGAAGGATCCGCGGAAATGGTGTAGGTAGACCCGTGAAAATTTGCTGAAATCTCTCCATTCAAAGGAAGGCGTTGCTCGATTTTGAATAGATAGAATGGGACGTCACTCTTGGAAGTAAGAGGGGTTGCTAAATCATCCGGTCCACCAGAACCGAGGCCCAATTCGGTTCTGGCCATCTCCCCCAGAAAAGTAAATATTCCTTCTACCGATCGGACCCTCAACATGATGTTCACAGCAGTCTCGGCCAATTGGCAAGAATTTTTGTGAACTGGGAATCCCAACAAGGGTTTTCCGTTTGCGTAAACGAGGGTGAGGAAGAACGAACGCGGCATCCCCTTGGCCTTTAGATCAGAAACGCTTAATTCCGTTGCTTCCCCATAGGGTGTCTCTTTATCGACGAAGCAAAAGTGCGGCGAGTTTTCGCCCCGCTTACTCAGTTGGAATTCCGGCGGGTGACCCTTTCGTGTGACGTCCTTCAGGCTGAAAGACGCGCCGTCTGCGCCCGCCCCACCTGCGCCAATTACTTGTACAAGTGCTGACAGAAGCTTCGGATCGCTCACTTCTTCTTTTGTGAGACGTGGCCCGAAGGTCTTGTCTGGGGGTTTAACTGCTTTTGCTACTGTGAGGCCGTGATCGATTAGATCTCCCATCGCTTCAAGAAAAGTCCGGTAAGACTCGGAGGAACCGCTGTTGTGTATTACGGCTTTTTTGTTAGTGTGAGAATTGTCTATCTCGATATCTGAAATTAATAACGGTAGCAAAACCCTAAGATTTATCCCGGAATCCACATAGTTAAAGATGATTGTAGAGTCTACGGAGGATTGAATGCCCCGATAAAACTCTTGCGTGTTCAAGTTTGCAACACTGAATTGTGGTCCTCCTGACATCGAAGCTGACGGATTTAAACTCAGTATATTCGGACCTGTGAATTTGGCCCCGCCGATTCTAAACGGAATAGCCGCGTTTATTCCGGCTTGGGCACTGGCTGTTCCTGTAACCGTCGAGACGTCGGTGAATTGCAATGGTTCATGATATGCGGATCTAAGGATATTTAGCAAGATAGTAGAGCTCTTGGACGTCTGTGTTTGTTCGTTATATTCGATCGCCCTCGAACCATACTGGTCGACGACAGCGCAGCCTCCTAGTGTCGTCAAGAAGAAAGTTGCGATTGCCGCAGCTGAGCACAAACCGGCGATTGGTTTCGGATTCATGACGCTCACTCGCACCCCTGCAGGCCCAAGCAAATACCATATCTTGACTTCCTGGAGTGGTCACCCTGCTCAAAGGGCAGCCTTTACAAGACTTCCGGCATGTGCTTTGCCGGTCACAGTTACGCTAAGAATTAATTAAATTTGGAGAGCGAGATGGTTGAGAAACGCGGTGCAGCGGTTAAAGGTCCTAAAGCGGTCCTTTCGGCGAGCGACATTTTCGATCAGGTCCATGGTTCCTCGAACAGCTCCCTTATATTCACCGGATTAATTGACAGATCCGACGATGAACAGTCGATCCTGTTCGCGAGCGGGAGCGATTGTCAAGACTGGCGAAAAATTCCAACTTCCACCATCGAAAAAGTTCAATTTATCCAAACCGTGCGGTGCAAAGATCATACGCATCCGTTGGTTCATATATTTTTCAGGGAGCCACAAAATGACGAAGGGCGCGCATTCGCGGCGGTCGCTCATCAGCAGCGCGCCGCAGCCCCCGTTGGCAGCGCGCATGCCACCGCGTTTTCGATTAGCAACGCACGCGCCCCAGCGTCTTCGATACTTGCGGCTGCTGACAGGTTGCCCATGTGCCCGGACAGTCCTCCCCAGTCCCCGGATGCAGAGTTGCATTACGACATTGCCAGAAAGTGCTATTTCTGGGGATGATCACCCCGACTTGGCATCCAGCTAGAAGTCTGTGCTCTCGTCCGGGGTTGAGGGGATGTACTAGCAATGTAATGAGCGCGGGCCGGGGCGTTGCTCAGCGGGCCTATGCACGGGAGGCCGAAGCCAATCCCGATCGATTTGCCCTTGCGCTCACGCAAAAGCTTGGCCGCTCGCCTAATCCGCTTGACGGCCTTCTCATGCGCAGCACCGTGGCAATCCCCTGTCGATCTTCGCCTCGCATCCGTTGACGGCGGACCGGATGGCAATGCCGGAGGCGGCGGGCAACGCGCCAACAGGAGAGCCCTTGCTCTCGTTTGGCGAGTGGCGGGCGTTGAAAGTGATTTGCAAATAGGTCAGAAAGAGACGTTGCCGATGGCCAAGGGGAAAGAGCCAATTCGAACGGTCCGCGCGATAGGGCTGATGAGCGGCACCTCGATGGATGGCGTCGATGTCGCGCTCATAGAGACCGACGGGGAAGAGATCGTCGCGCTTGGCCAAACGGGATTTTTTCCCTATGACGAGGCGGACCGGGCGCTGCTGCGCCGCGCGGCCGGGGACGCGGCCTTGCTCGAGGACCGCAATGCGTGGCCGGGCTGCTTGGCGCTGGCCGACGCCATGGTCACCAGCCGTCATGCGGAAGCGGTCGAAGCCTTTCTCGCGGCGGACTCCATCGACCGCGCCACGGTCGATCTTATCGGTTTTCACGGCCAGACCGTCTTGCACCGGCCCGGGCGCCGCCTGACCGTGCAGATCGGCGACGGCGCGGGTCTCGCCGCGAGATTAGGGATCAAAGTGGTTCATGATTTTCGCGCCGCCGATGTGGCGCAAGGCGGGCAGGGGGCGCCGCTCGTGCCTGTGTTTCATCGCGCGCTCGCCGCGGCGGCGGCCTTTTTGGAGCCGGTCGCATTCATCAATATCGGCGGCGTCGCCAATTTAAGTTTTATCGCGCCGGGCGAGGAGCCAATTGCCTGCGACACCGGACCGGGCAATGGGTTGCTCGACGATTTGATGTTGAAGCGGCGCGGCCTCCCCTTCGACCGGGATGGTGCCATCGCCGCCCAGGGCACGGCCGATGGCGGGGTTTTGAGCGCCCTTCTCGCAGATCCTTTCTTTGCGGCCTCGCCGCCGAAATCGCTCGACCGCAACGATTTCTCGGGAGCCTTTGTCGAGAGTCTCGCGACCGAAGACGCGGCGGCGACGCTTACCGCCTTCACCGCGGCCGGCATCGCGGGCGTGCTGCCGCTGTTGCCGTCGCGCCCCTCGTTCGCGATTGTTTGTGGCGGGGGCACGCGCAACAAGACCTTGATGCGGGAATTGGCGGAGCGGCTGCCTTGCCCGGTCGTTTTGGCGGAAACCTTCGGCTGGTCGAGCGACGCCATGGAAGCACAGGCCTTCGCCTATCTCGCGGTCCGGCGGGAGAAGAATCTGCCGATTACGTTTCCGATGACCACGGGGGTCGATAAGCCGCTGGTAGGCGGAGTTGTCGCGGAGCCGGGAGTGGCGTCAGATTTTTGCCCGTGATTCGCGTTTCTCAATAGCGGTATGATGGACAAGACTCTATCATGCGAAATCATGCGAAGCGAACCTAGGTTCGTTGCGCGGCCGGCGTCGTTTGTGGTGAAAATTGCCGCGCTTCATCCCGTGAGGCTTTCGCCTGGCAAGGGATCATAGTCCACCCCCATGAGATAAAGCCCTTCGGGCGGGGCGACCATGCCACAGCGGCGGCGGTCGCGCGCGTCGAGCGCGGCCCGCAGATCGGCGGCGTTCCATTTGCCGGAGCCGACATGTTCGAGCGAGCCGGCGATCGAGCGCACCTGGGTGTGCAGAAACGATCGCGCGCTTACGCTGATCTGAATTTCTTCGCCGACCCGCATGACATCGAGACGTTCCAGCGTGCGCACCGGGCTGTCCGCCTGGCACTGGGACGCGCGAAAAGTCGAGAAGTCATGGCACCCAACGAGATGCCGCGCCGCCGCTTGCATGGCGCCGTCATCGAGCTTTCGCTGGACGAGCCAGGCATGGCCTCGCCCCACCGTTAAGGGCGCGCGGCGATTGACGATCCTGTAGAGATAATGGCGCCGGACCGCCGAAACTCGCGCGTCGAATGTTTCAGGCACGCGTTCGGCGGCCAAAATGACAACCGGGTGCGGCCGCATGTGCGCGTTCAGGCCATCGCGCAAAACATCGCTCCGCCAATCCTTCCCGAGATCGGCATGCGCGACTTGGCCCATGGCATGGACGCCGCTATCCGTGCGTCCGGCGCCGCGTGTTACGATTCGTTCGGCGCAAAGGGCGTTAAGCGCGGTCTCGATCACTTCCTGCACGGAAAGGCCATTGCTCTGCCGCTGCCAGCCGACGAAGGGCGCGCCATCATATTCCAAGGTAAGTTTAAAGCGCGGCATCGGTTTTCGGGGCGAGCACCGTTCCCCTGCTTAGTCGCGCGCCGCGCAAAAACTCCCCCGCCGGCATTGACACTTTTCCCGCGCGTTGCAGCATAAGAAGGCGGATCGCCCCTTCGCCGCAGGCGATTGTCAAGCCATCGTCGAGAACGCGGCCGGGCATCCCGGCTCCTTCTGCGATCCGCGTGCGAAAAACTTTCACACGCTCCAATCCCTTGCCAAGATCGGCCTCGAAAAATGCGCCGGGAAACGGCGCCA
>DATBYR010000292.1:0-17260 GCA_036513565.1 Methylocella sp.
CCGCATGCCCTCGGCGGTCGGCTATCAGCCGACGCTCGCGACCGACATGGGAGACTTGCAGGAACGGATCACCACCACGACCAAAGGTTCGATCACCTCGGTGCAAGCAATCTATGTGCCCGCCGACGATCTAACCGATCCGGCGCCCGCCACCTCCTTCGCGCATCTCGATGCGACAACCGTCTTGTCGCGCGCGATCGCCGAGAAAGGCATTTATCCGGCGGTCGATCCGCTCGACTCCACGTCACGCATGTTGTCGCCGCTTGTCGTCGGCGAGGAACATTACGGCGTCGCGCGCCGGGTTCAGCAGATATTGCAGCGCTACAAGGCGCTGCAGGACATTATCGCCATTCTCGGCATGGACGAGCTCTCCGAGGAAGACAAGCTGACAGTGGCCCGCGCGCGCAAGATCGAGCGCTTCCTGTCGCAGCCGTTCCACGTCGCCGAAGTGTTTACCGGTTCGCCCGGCAAACTCGTTTCGCTCGCCGACACCATCAAGGGATTCACGGGGCTCATCGAAGGCGATTATGATCATTTGCCGGAAGCCGCTTTCTATATGGTCGGCTCCATCGATGAGGCCGTCGAAAAAGCGCAAAAGCTCGCGGCCGAGGCGGCGTAGCGACAGGCTTGCAGGGACTGCCGCGCGGAAATTGCCAAGGCATTCGCGGCGAATTTTGCGCGGCACAAGCAAATTACTTGAACCACATCTTGGGGCATGGGATGGCGGCTTTTCACTTCGAACTCGTGTCTCCCGAAAAACTCGTCTTTTCGGGAAACGTCGAAGCCGTGGTCGTTCCTGGGACGGAAGGCGAATTCACCGTCCTCAAGGATCATGCACCCTTGATCTCGACGATGAAGCCAGGCGTCGTCGTAATCAACGAAACGCCGGCAAAAAAACTGCGTCTCTTCGTGCGTGGCGGTTTCGCCGAGGTTGCGCCGTCTGGCCTTACCATCCTCGCGGAGCAAACGATCCCCCTGGCGGAACTCGACGCCGCCGGGCTCGATGCGGAGCTTAGGAATTTCGAAGAAGAAGTTGCCGGCGCCACGACGGACGAGATGCGCCGGATGGCGGTGGAAAAGCGCGATCAACTGCTGGAGCTGAGGGCCGCGCTTAAGATCTGAATGGCATCGCGCGAGGTACCAGTAAGCGCGCAAGCTCGCACGGGCAGCTCGAAGCATTGGGTCCCGCTTACCCGATGTTGGCGTTGCCATTGCCACGGCTTTCGGTCGCGCCGCAGCACGCGAGGTCGCCAACATTGCCTTTGCCTTCGGTCACGGCGCCAGCAATAGCCGTCTCAGAGAGAAAAAGGGTATACACAAGGAGCGCGACCTTCAGAGAACCAAGAAGTGCGATCCTAAGGGAACCGAGAAGTGCGAGCTTGAGAATGGTCATCGTCAGTCTCCATTAGTCTCCCCATCAAATGACACGATAGGACCGCGGTTCCGGATATCACGCGGAATTGATTATCCATCGTGCCTCACGGCGTGACGATGATCTTGCCCTGCATTTGTGGATGCAAGCCGCAAAAATAGCTGTAGGTTCCGGCCATGGCGAAGGTGAATGAAAAACTATCGTCCGTATCGAGTGCGTTGGAATGGAACTCGCCTTTCGCGCCGACGACGCTATGGGGGATGTCGTCGCGATTGCGGAAGACGATCGCCGTTCCGGCCGTCACCGTGAGCTCCTTTGGGTTAAAAGCGAAATTATCGATATTGACCTCCATGTCCGCCGCGCAAACGGGCAGTGAGGAAACGGCGCAGAGCGTGAGCGCGATAAAAAGCGCCCGGAAACCGCGCCATGCGCCGGCGTGGCGCCTTGCGCTAAATCTCGCCAGGTTATGTTCTTCCGAATTCAACAGTTTCAACTTCCGGTAAGCGGTGTATCGGTGATCGCGAGGGGTTGTTTTCCGCGCCGGACCTCGACGCTCGTTATTCCAAGCAAAGTGCGCAGCTTCTCGGCCGGCACCAGCATTGGTCCGGGCGAAGCGGCGGTTCCAGGCGCTGGCTGCGGGAAAGCGGTCGACATCGCCGTATGGAAGGTGACATTGCCTTCCACTTTCTGCATCAATTGATGGATATGGCCATTGAGCACGGTGACCGAGCCGAACCGTTTGAGCAAGGCGAGCGCCTTGGCCGAATCCTCCGTGCCCCAGCCCCATTCCGGATAAACCGCCCAGAGCGGAATATGCGCGAAGACGACGATCGGCGTCGAGGCCGCCTTGCCCTTGAGGTCGGCCGCAAGCCAAGCCAATTGTTCATCGCCAAGCGAGCCCATGCCGCCCGCTTTCAAATTGGCGACGTTGACAAGGCCGATAAAGTGCACGCCGCCTTGATCGAAGGCAAACCAGCCGGTGCCCTTGGTGTTCTTGCCATGACGTTCGAGATAGGCTTGGCCATTGTTCTCGTCGATAATATCGTGCTCGCCCGGCACGTAATGAACATCGAGCTTGGATTCGCCGATGACTCTTTCCGCATCGTCGAATTCCCCGGGCTTCGAAAGATGGGTGATGTCGCCGGTGTGGATCATGAAGGCGGGCTTGACCGGAAGTCCGTTTACCTTGGCGATCGCTTCCTTCAAGGTCCCGAGCGCATCCGGATTGGCCGGCTTGTTGAAACCGATGTGGCTATCCGAAATCTGCAGGAAGCTGAAGCCGGTGGCCGCCTTTTCGGTCGCTTGCGCCGTTCCAATGCCGAGGAGTTGCGACGATTTGGGCACGCCGCCACTGACCGTCCAGATGACGCCCGTGCCGGCCCAGATCATGCATTCGAGCGCGCCGCGCCGGTCGATTCCTGTGCCTTGCTTGTTGTCCGACATGTTTGGTCTCCATGGGCTGGGGCTCTGGCCCGTTGCTATGAAGGAGACTTCGCGGCGCGCCTATTTATTCCCGGTGCCTTGCGAATTTTTCGCGGCCATAGCCGTCTCGCCCTGGTGCGTCGCCGTCGTGCGGGCCATCGACGAGAAAGCATGATGCTGCTTCCAGGGACGGTTTCGGCCAGATGGCGCGCCGACGCCGCAAACTGGCTTGGTTTTGCTCCGCCCCGCTGGCCGGCTTTTACGCCGCTGACCCTTAAGGTCTAGATGGCGTGCGCCTTGCGGCCGCCGCGTTCGATCGATGCCGGGGCTTGGTCGCGGCCGATGAGATGACCCGCGAGATCGAGACAGCGCTTCGTGAGCATGGCCGCGCCTTCGGCAAGCTCCTTGGACGCGCGCACAATCTCGACATTGCGTTCCATGTCCTCGTGGGACCAGCCACGCGAGTGGGCGATATAGGGAAACTGCGGAAAGATGAAGCCCAGTTCGGCGAAGAAACCGAGCATCTGGCCCGCGACCGCCTGAATGTTGTCCTGCCCACCAACGATGATGAATCCCGCGACCTTGTTACGAATGAGAACCTGATTGCGGATCGTGACCGCGTTCTGCACGCAGTTCAGCCGCTCGGCCATCTTGAATTAGAGTGGTGACGCCGCTCCCCACCGTATCGGCGATGAAACGATGACCGCGTCGGCTCAATGCACCAAAGCCTCGTAAACTTGGTCCATCTCGTCCTTCGCGTCCATCTGGGTGATCGAGCAAGGCCAGGTGCAGGCGCGCGCGGCCTTCGAGTAGTAACCCTCGCAGGCGCGGAAGTTGAGATCATTCAGATTGATCATCCGCGTCCCGGCGCCAAGTTCGCGGGCGGCTTTCAAAGCTTGATCGAGCAGATGGCCGGAGCCCGAGAAGCGCGGGTTCGCGGTGTCCATCGCCGTCGTCGCGATCCCGGCAAGGCGCAATGGTCCGGCCGCACGCTCGATCCTGCGGGACAGCGGGTGCGGTTCGTGCGGACTCTTAGCCCGCTTGCTGCCGGCGGCAAGGTTGACTAGAACGCGGCCGTTCTCGACCTTTACCGGGTAGGCGGGAACGCGGTCACGCTCGAAACCGGGCTCACCGACCCCGCTACGGCGGTGGAACCTCCAATTATGCCAGGGGCAGACGATATAGTCGCCATCAAGCCGGCCCTCGCCAAGCGGCCCGCCGACGTGGTTGCACGTATTCGAAACCGCGCCGAAGTTCCCATCCTTGAGAGATAGTGCAAGCTCGCGGTTCCCTGCCTTGATGCGTCTGAGTGGCGGCCCGGAAAGTTCGTCCGGGGAGCCGATGTCGACCCAGTTTTCATCTCTGGCCATGACGATCTCATGCTCCCATTTGTTTTAATCGATGCGCAAGCCTATCGTTTCGTCGAAATACATCCGTGCTCTTAAGACTGGGCATGATAGCGGAAAAGCCAGACGGACAGGAGTGCGGCGACCATGGGTGGATCGGATTGGCGGCCACTTCGAGGCATTGACCAGCGCCGGCTGAGCGTCGCGCGCCTGCAAGCCCATCATGCCGTGCAATGGCTCGCGCGAGCGGCGCGCGCCTATATTCCGCCGCAGCCAGACGACAGCCACACGAATCTCGGTTGGGGCGACACCGTCGACGGCTTTACGACCCATCGGCTGAAAAATGGCATGCATCTGAGCCTGAGAATTGCCGATCTCACGCTCGAATTGCGTGGCGACAAGAGGACGGCACGCATCCAATCTTTCTCTCTTAACGGCCGCACGGATGCGCAGGCACGCCAGTGGCTGGGCGAGCAACTCGGCGCGCGAGGCCTCGATACGCATGCTCTCGATGCGCCCTCACCCTATGAGATGCCTGCGCACGCGGTCACCCAAGGCGCCGCCTATGGCGCCGCGGATTTGGCAGATCCCTTGGTCGAGCTTGCCGCCTGGTTCGCCAATGCCGAATTTTCGCTCGTCCGCGTCCAAAGACAAATTATTCAGCGCAAGCTGGTGGCCACGGACGTGCGCTGCTGGCCGCACCACTTCGATCTCGCCACCTTGGCCTCGTTCCCGGCGCGGGATTCTGACGCCATCGGTGCTGGGTTTTCGCCCGGAGACGCGTATTATGACGAGCCCTACTTCTATGTATCGGTCAATCCCCAGCCGGACAGTGCGGCGCTGCCGCGGCTGCCGAAGCTCGGCCATTGGCATACGCACGAATTCACGGCGGCCATTGCGCCGGCGCATCAAATTGTTGCGGCCAATAATCAAGAAGCCGCGGCCCACGAATTCCTCACGGCCGCGATCGACGTCGCGATCAAAATCTTGAGGTGAGGGCTCTCTATTCAACGGGCAAGAGCAGCCAAATTGCACCTGACCGCAACTGCGCAGCTTAAAGATAGAAATCCCCGCACCGAGGATGTTGGGAGGTAAGTGCGGATGGACGGCAAAAGGGCACGGGGGTCGAACCCTGCAACGCTTCAAATGGTAGGATGCTGGGCGTTAGGGGCAAACTTGACGCGCTACGATGCACGCCGCAGTGCATGGCACATTCCACGGGTAGGAAAACTGACATCCCGCCACGCACGCCCAATACGCGATTGCGCACTTTTGGTACGGGGTAAGGGGCCGCGGTGGGGGTGGGGGAGGTGGTTCAGCACTGCTAACGCACATCCTACGACACGCCTCACGGCACCCGGCATCACGAGGGGCGCAGCCACGCTCGTCCACGCAGTCAGAAATGCAACCCCAGAACCCTGGGGCGTCGGGCGGGAGTAGCGCCGGAATCAAGCGGGCCAATCCTCGGGTTTCATGCGCTGCCAGTCCAGCGGGGATGACCCTTCCGGGGTAGTCGCGATTGTTCGGACTGGGCCTTGGAGGGGCCGAGAACGCGCACTCTGCTGTAAAGCCGGGGATAGTCATAGGGGTAGCCTCGCTATACAAGCAAGGTTCGATGATCGTAATACGTCGACAGTTTGGCGCCAAGGAGGTTGCTCATCAATCACCCCCCTCTGCCAAGGATATTAGCGGAAGTCAATGCTCCCAACCGGCGGCCAAGCTACATCATCTCGCCATGCAGGTAAACATAAATCGCGGATGCAACCTATTACCTAAACAAGTCCGGGACATACCAGCGGGCGTATGTTGCAAATCCCAACAGGAGCACCAGCCACCAGAGCACGGGCAAACCGCGCATCCATGGTTTGTATTCGGTTACTCGGAATTTGTGTGGCAAACCGTTCGTGCCCGCAGCGAGCAAGCCTTTTTATTCCCGGTGCCTTGCAAATTTTTCGCGGCTATCGCCGTCTCGCCGTGGTGCATCGCCGTCGTGCGCGCAATCGAGGAGAAAGAATGATGCTGCTTCGCAAGGACGGCCTTGACGTGATCGCCATTCCACAGCCGAGCCACGCGTGGCTTTCGGGCCAGATGGCGTGCGCGTGGGGCAACGAGCACTTCGCGGCGCCGACGCCCTACGACGAGGTGTGCCTCGCCGCCGGGCAGCACGACATCGGCTGGCTGGACTGGGAAACGAGGCCCGGGCTCGATGCCGGGACCGGCCTTCCGCAAGAGTTTTTCCGGGTGCCGCCGAAGCTGCACGTTGCGCTCTGGCGCGAAGGTGTGCGCCATGCTCGCGTATTTGGACGCTATTCGGCGCTCCTGGTCTCGCTTCACGCCGATACGATCTATGCGCAATATTTTAACTTCAATAGGGCGTGTGTGGAGACTGCGGAGGCAGTGCGCGCTTTTCTCGACGAACAGCATCGCTTTCAGGCGCGGATGGCGGCCTCCATGCGGGCCGATCCGAAGCTCGCGAAGCAGGCATCGCCGGAAACCATCGAGCATAACCGGCTGTTGATCGCGGTCCTCGACCGGATGTCTCTCGAAATCTGCTGGGGCGTGAAAAAAGAAATCGAGATCCCCAATGTGCCAACGGCGGGGGCCGGAACAACAGAACTCCATATGCAGCCCCGCCATGGCGATGGCCTCGTCCTCGATGATCTCGTCCTCGATCCCTGGCCTTTCCGGACGGCCAGCGTCGCGGTCCGCGCTGAGGGCAAGCGGCTGCGCGGCCGGTTCGCGACGGAGGCAGACCTCCATCGGGCGCTGGACGAGGCCGAGCCGGCGCTCGTGACCGCCACGCTGCACAGGGCTTGAGGCCGCCTATTCCTTTCGTCGGCCCGGCTTTGAGAAAGTTCCCGCCGTGGCGGAAAATGCTAAGACCAATGCGGAACCTTCTCGAACCCAGGACGCGAATGGCGCCTCCTCTTCTGCTGTTGCAGGATATTGCGCTGACCTTCGGCGGCGAGCCTTTGCTGGAGGCCGCCTCGCTTTCGGTCGCGGCGGGAGAACGCCTGTGCCTCGTCGGGCGCAATGGATCGGGTAAATCGACGCTCTTGCAGATCGCGGCGGGCCTCATCGAGCCGGACAGCGGGACGCGTTTCCTGCAGCCGGGCGTCAACTTGCGTTATCTGCCGCAGGAACCCGATCTTTCCGGCTACGGCACGGCGCGGGCCTATGTCGAGGCGGGCCTTGGCCCAACTGGCGATCGGCATCGCGCAACGGCGCTTTTGAACGAATTGGGGCTAAGCGGCGAGGAAAATCCGGCGCGGCTTTCGGGCGGCGGGGCTCGACGCGCCGCGCTTGCCCGCGTGCTCGCGCCCGAGCCGGATATTTTGCTACTCGACGAGCCTACCAATCACCTCGATCTGCCGGCGATCGAATGGCTCGAGGCGGAACTCGAAGCCGCGCGGACCGCGCTCGTCATCGTCAGTCACGACCGCAGATTCCTGCAAAATCTTTCGCGGAACACGGTCTGGCTCGATCGCGGCCGGACCCGTTTTTTTCCGCGCGGGTTTTCCGAATTCGAGGCTTGGCGCGATCTTGCGCTCGAAGACGAAGCGCGCGCGCGGCATAAGCTCGATCGCAAGATCGCCGTCGAGGAACACTGGCTGCGTTATGGCGTCACCGCGCGGCGCAAGCGCAACCAGAAACGTCTCGAAGGCCTTGCGGCAATGCGCGCCGCGCGGCGCCAGCGGAGCGCCTTCACCGGATTGAGGCTCGAAGCAAGCGAGGCGGATGTTTCCGGCAAGCTCGTTATCGAAGCCAAGGATTTAGCTAAATCTTTTGGCGAGCGCGTGATCGTCAAGAATTTCTCGACCCGCATCCTGCGCGGCGATCGTCTCGGCCTGATCGGCGCCAATGGCACGGGCAAGACGACGCTCGTCAACCTCTTGACCGGCACCTTGGCCCCGGATCGGGGCTCCGTCCGGCATGGCGCCAATCTTGTGCTGGCAACGCTCGACCAGGGGCGCGCACGCCTCGATCCGGAAACGGTCTTGAAAGACGCGCTCACCGGCGGCAGCGATTTCGTCGAGATCAACGGCGAGCGCAAGCATGTCGTCGGGTATATGAAGGATTTTTTGTTCGGCCCGGAACAGGCACGCACGCCGATTGGGCGTCTCTCGGGAGGCGAACGCGGAAGGCTGATGCTCGCGCAGGCCTTAGCCCGGCCGTCCAATCTCCTCGTCCTCGACGAGCCGACGAATGATCTCGATATCGAAACCCTCGATCTCTTGCAGGAAATGCTCGCCGACTACAAAGGGACCCTTTTGATCGTTAGCCATGATCGCGATTTTCTCGACCGGGTGACGACATCGGTGCTCGTCGCGGAGGGAGGCGGTCGCTGGGTCGAATATGCCGGTGGCTATTCGGATATGGTGGCGCAACGCGGCGCGGGCGTGAGTGCCGCGCCGGCTTTGTCCGCACCCGCGGCTCACGAGGACAAGCCCAAAACCGCCGCCGTTCGAACGCAAACGGCGAAGCCGCGCCTCTCTTCCAGGGAAAGGCAGGTCCTCGACAATCTGCCGGCGCGCATCGAGGAGTTGCATGCACTCAAGGCAAGGCTCCAGTCCCTGCTCGACGATACCGGGTTTTACGCACATAACCCTGCGAAATTCGCGGAAGTTTCGGCGGCTTTTGTGAAAGCCGAAGCGGCATTGGCCGAGGCCGAGGGGGAATGGCTCCGGCTTGAAATCCTGCGCGAGAAGACGGCGGGCTAGAGCGGCGCTCGCGATGGCCGTGCCGCCCAAGACGGCATTTCATCGTTGCTGGAATTCTCCCCCGGCCGACGCATTCATCAGGCGCGTGCATCAGGCGCTTGGCTATCGCACCAATATGCCGGTCTGGCTTGCCGGAACGGCGTCGGCGAAGGCCGCGGACATGATGGCCAACGCTGCCCGGTTGACCCCATCCCTCCGCCGGCCATTCCCTCAAGCTTCGCTTGACGGAACCTTTGACCAGCTCCGCCCACCACAACCACGGAAGACAAACCCCTGGCGGCATGATCGACGAAAAACAGGAGCGGCCGGGTTTGCACCTCAGAAACCGGTTCAAGCGGTTCCGCCGCGCGGGTCCATTTCGCCTGACCGCAATTCCACCGTCGTTTTCCTAATTTGCACCAGAGCCCGAAATCTCAACCCGCATCGACCCAATGACCCGAAGCCAACTTTCAAGGTCACACGCTTCCCCGAACGCGCCGAACAAACAGGGCGGTCCTGGGGGCTTACCATCGCGCTTGCGCCGCGAGGCCTCGCGCGTCATGGTTGTCGGGTCGCGACCCTGGGCGCGTTGGGAGCTTTGAGGACCAAGCTGTCGATGCGGTCGCGCTCACGCTTGAAATTGGCGAGCATGTGGCCGTCGAATTCCCGCGTGCGGGCGAGCTTAACCCGCATCGGATCGACGAAATGGCCATTCACTACGATTTCGTAATGGAGATGCGGCCCGGTCGCGAGGCCGGTCTGACCGAGATAACCGATGACCTGGCCCTGCCGCACATGGGCGCCTTCGATCGCCCCGCGGGCAAACCCGGACATGTGATTATAGGTCGTGATGTAGCCGTTGGCGTGTTGAATTTCGATGCGGCGGCCATAGCCTGAGTCCCATTCCGCTTTGACGATCGTGCCATTGCCGGCGGCAAAAATGGGCGTGCCGGCCGGCGCCGCCCAATCGACTCCCGTGTGCGGGCGGTAATAGCCAAGGATCGGGTGAAACCTTATCCCGAATCCGGAGGTAAACCGGCCCCCGACAATCGGCATGCGAACCAGGAATTTGCGTGTCGAGCGGCCGTCTTGATCGTAGTAATCGACAAGACCGTCATCCGGTGTCTGGAACCGGTAGTAGCGGAAAATCTCGTTGCGGGCGGTGATCGCCGCATAGAGAAGCTCGTGGTGTCCCTCGCCTTCCTCGCTTTCGTCGTAGAACGTTTCGAAGGAATCGCCAGCAGTCACGGCTCCTTGAAAATCGACGTCATTGGCGAAAATCCGGACCAGATCGTCGATGACCGGACGCGGTATTTCCTGTTTCAGCGCGGTTTCGTAAAATGAATCGTAAAGCCGCATGCCATCCGCGTCATCGGCATCGTCGCTATCGTCCCGGCTCCGCCGCTTGGCGTGACGCGGCGAGGTCACCCGGACATAGCCGCCGCGGTCATTGATCGCAATGTTCGTTTCCAAGGTTTCGCCAGAATAAACCGAAAGGCGCGCCAGGGTCATGTTGGCGCCGGAGCCATCGAGATCGGCGAAGAGGAGTTTGAGGCGCGCCCCGTCCGCCACCGCGGCTTCGCCCCGCGCGGCGCCGAAAGCGCCAACAATGCCGATGACCTGGTCCTTTGTCAGCCCGGCACCGCGCAGCACACCCTCAATCGTCTCGCCGTGGCGGACGACGACGAGGCGTTCCTCCATTTGCGTCGGCTGCACGAGTTGCGGCGAGCGGCCGATATTGGTCACGTTTTCAGGCACCATGCGCACTTCGATCGTGGAAAATGGGGCCGTCGAGATCGGCGAAGCGGGATTGGCATAGGCAAGAACGCCCGGAAGATTGGCGCGGGACGTCCGCATCAGAAGGAGTTGCGGTGGCAAGGGCAGCGGCTTGGCACCCGCCGCGAGCGTGTTTTTTACCTGCTCGGCTACCTGGGCCTGGACCTCTTCCATCGATAGAGCGGCTGATGGCGAAAATGCCCCGTTTTCCAGATCGCGGGTGGACCACGAGATTTCGGAATCGTCCTGAACCGGCTCCTGCACGGCATCAATCGGATTGCGCGCGTCGGCAAGAACTTTCAACGGATTAAACGGAGGAACATCCTCGGAGAGGCCGATGCTCGCCAGTGCCAGTGTGGTCTGGACATGGGTGAACGTGTGGATCTTGACGACCTCCTTGTCGCCGAGCGTGAGCGTCGTTGGCGCCTGGAAGCTCTGCTTTCCAGCGACAATATCGACCGCCTTGACAAGACGATCGCCCTTGTGCGGATTGACGCCGAAATCCAGGTTGATCTCCTTGCGCTGAGAGAGAGAAGGCTCCGGCGCCTCGGCGAAATATGTTTGATGCCCAAGCGCTGCGTAGATCGTCAATCCGATAAGCGCGGCGCCGGAAAGACCAGTGAGAAGAGTGCCGGATAACCAGCGCAGCGAGACTCGCCGTCTATCGAAGGAAACGTGGCGAGCGCCATCGGCTTCTATGGCGGGATCGACTCCAAATTCGATATTGGCGCGCAAATGGGCCGCCTGAAGGTAAACGCCAGGACTAAGACTTTGCACCCGCGCGTCCATCGTCATCGCGTCGCTTCGATCCTGGGAACGGCGGCACCAAATTTCATGGGCGTGAACCCGCGCGGCAGGATACAGGAATGGGCCCGCGCGCGTAGGGCCATGGGAAGGCTCCTCGAATTGCTCGGCCGGAATCTCACGCCCCGGCGAATGGAGCCCTGGTGTTCGATATAGGGGCGCGACGCCGGACGGATAACCGTAATCGCTTCGTTAAGACGGCCCTCCAACTAAACCTTTTGAAAATGGCTCAAATACGGCGTAGCTCACGGAGATTGCGCCGGGCGTGTTTTTGCGGCAATCTCCCGCCGGAGCGCTTCTCGGGAACAACCATCCTTTTGAAAAAGTTGGAAATTAGAGAACGCGGCTCAGCCTCGATTCGACGGCGGCGCGTTGCCAAGGGTGGTTGACAACCGCCGCCAAGCTTAGTAGAGGACGCCCGGACGAATAGCGAGCCGGCCGCTCGTCTTGGGCTGCGGTCCTTAATTTTGCAATGAACGCCGCCTTGCCATGGAGACGCGTTGTTGCGCAATGAAGATGGACGGACAATACCTTAGATTTATTCGGCGATACTTCACCGCCGGAGGTGCCGCCGTTAAAGCGGTTCCGATGTTCGCGCGCTTCTAGTTCTGGATCTTGGCAAGGCGGCAAATCCGCGGTTAGCGGCATCGCAATGGCGGACGCTGTATTGAAGATGCTCCCCCACGGAGGGTGGATGGAACACGCGGCGCAGGAAATACGAGGGAAGTAAGTTGTTCGCGGTCATCAAAACCGGCGGCAAGCAATATAGGGTCGCCGCAGGCGACACGATCACCGTCATGACGCTCGCCGGCAATCCCGGCGATAGCGTGACGTTCGATCGTGTTCTCATGCTCTCTCAAGACGGCGAACCGGCGTTAGGAGCCCCGTTCGTCGACGGCGCCAGCGTCGGCGGCCAGATTGTCGAGCATACGCGCGGACCGAAGGCAATTACATTCAAAAAGCGGCGGCGGAAGAACTCGAAGCGTAAGCACGGCCATCGGCAGGACTTGACGCTCGTGCGGATAACCGAGCTTTTGACCGGGGGCGCGGATCCTTTCATCGAAACTGCGTCGGAATAAACACGCGTTCTAGCGTTAGGGAGTACGCAAAATTTGCTTATGATGCGGAACAGCGTCCGGGCACGCTTTTTGCGTAAGATTTGGAGCCAGATCGATGGCACATAAAAAAGCAGGTGGTTCGTCCCGCAACGGCCGCGATTCCAAAGGTCGTCGCCTGGGTGTGAAGAAATTCGGCGGCGAGGCTGTCATCGGCGGCAACATCATTGTGCGCCAGCGCGGCACGACTTGGCATCCAGGCGCGAATGTCGGGATCGGGACGGATCACACGTTATATGCCTTGATCGAAGGAAAAGTCGCATTCCAGTCCAAAGCCGATGGACGCTCGTACATTTCCGTCCAGCCAACGCCGCAAGCTAAGGCCACAGAATAAGGGTGGAGACCGGCAAACCTCCACCTGCTCCCACGGACCCGGCGGACTTGGTTTTTCCGACGCGAGAACCGTCCCCGAAATTCAGGAGGAAAGTCCGGAAAACCCGAAAGGGTTTTGAAAGGGAGCTGGGGCCACCGCTTATTTATTGTGGTTCGAGACCTCGCAAGAGGACCGGAGCCCGCATGTTCGCGGATTTGACCGCCGACGACATCTTCCGCATCGAAGCCAAGCGGCTTTGGCTGCGCTGGCCGCGCGCCTCCGACGCGCCGGCGATCACGCGTTTCGTGAGCTTGGCGCAAATCGCGCGGATGACTGCGTCGATTCCGCATCCCTATCCGCCAGGCGAAGCGGAGCGTTTCATTATGAAGGCGCGCATTGGCAACGCCAGCGGAACGGCGCTCGTCCTGGCGATTACCCAAAAGGGCGGCGCGGGTCAAACGATAGGCCTCCTTAGCGCGACACAGGCCGTGGGGAGGGACATCGAGTTCGGCTACGTTCTCGCGCCGCCCGTCTGGGGCAAAGGGTTCGCCAGCGAAGCCGTCAAGGCGCTCACCGACACGGTCTTCAGCCTCACCCAGGCGAACCGGATTCTCGCCAACTCGCGCGTCAACAACATTGCCTCCCGACGTGTCCTCGAAAAAACCGGCTTTGCCTTCGTGGATACCGGCCTCGACTTCCTGCCCGCGCGTGGCGGCCTGCATCCCTGTGACCGATTTCAGCTTGACCGCAAGGGGTGGGCGGCGAGCCGGAGAGCGGGAGGAGAATGCCGGCCTTTGCCGCCCATGGCTCAACAGGCCCATGATGCAAGCGAGGCCAAAGTGCTCATTCCGGAAGCCCTGCACGTCGAAGAATGATGACCGGCAGCCCGGCTTTTTCCTTTTGGCTGAGACGTATCGGTTTCCACCGCAAAAATTCGCCTTGCAGCAACGCCACGTAAGCCATGCTCAGGGTCAATACCCGATGATAGGCAAAAGCGGGGCGAATCAAGACGCGGCGCAAGAACGTGGCGGACCGCATGAAATCGAATGGACGAAACATCGTGATTCACGCACAAAACAGCCGGCTGCGGCAGCGTGCGGCCGGCGCCATACGGGGACCGTTCTTGGCCGCCGCGCTTTGTCTCGGCGGCTGCCAGTCCAGCAGTCTGCAAGACGTCACCGGCTCGATCGGCGGTGCATCCGAGTCGGATATCCGGCGGAGCGCGGAGGAATTGGGACGCCAGTACAACCGTACCCCGGACGACAAGGCAATCGCGCTAAATTACGCGCGGGCGCTGCGCGGCATGACGGAACATGCCCAGGCCGTCGCGATATTGCAACGGCTGGCGATCAAATTTCCTCGCGACGTGGAGGTCCTAGGCGCTTATGGCAAGGCCTTGGCCGATGCCGGGCGGTCGCGTGAGGCGGCCGAGGTATTGGCTCATGCCCATACCCCCGAGCGGCCGGATTGGTCCGTGCTTTCCGCGCAAGGCTCGGTCGCCGATCAGCTCGGCGATCATGAGCAAGCGCAAGCCTATTATGCGGCGGCGCTCAAAATCGCGCCGGCGCAGCCGCATGTTTTGTCCAACCTCGGACTTTCCTACGCGCTTTCGAAAAAATTGCCGCAAGCCGAAACGACGCTGCAGGAAGCCGCGGCGCAGCACGATGCCGACAAACCGGTGCGCCAGAACCTGGCCCTCGTGCTTGCTCTCGAAGGCAAATTCGCGAGCGCCGAGGAGGTGGCGTGGCGCGATCTTGACGCCAAGGATGCGGCGGGCAATGTCGCCGCGATCCGGCGGATGATCGCGCAGTCGAATACGTGGAAACGGATCCAAGAACTCGGCACCAAGCCACGGTCCGCCGCCAAGACACACGTCGGAAGCAATGTGGATTAGAGCACGATCCACGAAGGACAGACTCATCCGATCTCGATCGACAACGGCGGCATTCCCGCGATCGTGGCTTCGATCTTGTCGCCTTTGACAACAGGCCCCACCCCGGCTGGCGTGCCGGTGAAGATGAGATCGCCCGGCGCGATTTCGACTTGTTGCGAAAGATAATGGATGATTTGGGGAACGCCCCAGATCATGCCGTCCAGATCGCCGCTTTGCCGCAATTGCCCGTTCACCCTGCACTCCAACTTGCCTTTGGCGATCGCGCCAGTGCGGGTCTTTAACGCAATGGCGGAACAGGGCGCGGAGAAGTCGAACGCCTTGGCCATCTCCCATGGCTGGCCCTTTTTCTTCAATTCGGCCTGGACATCGCGTTTCGTCATATCGAGACCAACGGCATAGCCGAAAACCATATCGTTGGCCTTTTCGGGGGGAATGTTCCTCCCGCCCATGTTCATCGCCACGACAAGCTCGACCTCATGCTGGAGATCGCTCGTGCCCGGCGGATAGGGCATGGTGTCGCCGTTCTGGAGGATCGCGCCGGCTGGTTTCATGAAGAAAAACGGCGAATCGGTCTCGGGATTTCCACCCATCTCCTTGGTGTGGTCCTTGTAATTCAGGCCGACGCAAAAAATGCGCCGGACCGGGAACGACTTTTCCGGCGGCGCGGGAAGCGAGACGATTGGCGGCGCGGCGACGACATAATCACCCATGGGATCAATCCTCGGTTCGATTCGTTTTCGGAAATGGCAAAGGACAACGGCGGCGGCGCAATTCCCGCGCGCCATCAAAAACCCCGGATTCATTCCACGTCGAGCGGTTCGGTTCCGCTCGACCGGCCATCGGCGGCCAAGGTAATTTTTTCGATTCTCTGCTCGGCGTTCCGAAGCAAATCATTGCAATGTGATTTTAAAGCCTCGCCGCGCGCGTAGATTGCAATCGACTCCTCGAGCCCGACAGTGCCTTTTTCGAGGTTGTCGACGATCTGTTCGAGTTCCTTGAGCGCATCCTCGAAAGACAGTTTGGCGATATCGGATTCGGTGGCGGGCAAGGTTGTCTCTTTTTTCGGCTTCACGCTTTGTCCTGATGCGAACCGGCCTCGGCTTCGCTTATGAATGCTCTAGCCGCGGTTGAGATTCAACGCAACTCCAGAACAAAGGGGGCGCACTCGAAACAGGTGCGGCCCCGGCCGATTTTCTCGACTGCGGCGACCATCCGCCCGTTGCGCCCAAGCATCGCGTCGGCGATGGCAACGAGCCGCGCATTCGGCGTAGCTGTCGGCGAATTGGCACGGACCGCTTGCGCGATCTCGGCCTCATTGCGATACGGACGCAAGGCACAGGCCGCTATAAACGCCGCCGCCGTCGAGCGGCTCACGCCCGCCCAGCAATGGATCAGCAAAGGGGCCGTCTGGTCCCATCTCCGCACGAAGGCGAGGAGCTTTTCAACGTGGGATTTGGCCGGAAGCGTGTGGCCCTCCATTTCCGCGACAATGTCGGAAAGGACGACGACAAGATGTTTTCCGGCGGCGATCCCGGACGGCCGCCTGACCGGCGTTCCCTTATCGATCAAAGTGACCAGGCTTCGCGCGCCGCTGGCCCGGGCCGTCTCCGGCAGTTTTGAAAGCGGGCAAACGTGGATGCGGAGCATCGAAGCGGGCCTTTTGGGACTGCGCCATACGCCAGAATCACTCCCTTCCATAGACCGGATGTGGAACGACGGGAACTCCGGAAGCGTCGTTTTTGATGAATGGTCCGCCAGTTCACGCGATTTTTAAGCGCAAGCCGTGCCTCTGGCCGACATCAAGCGGTCAAGTTCTGCCAAAAAACGCTCGGCGGCGAGCCCTGGCGCCCAGGGTTCCCAGGCTTTGCCGCCGTAGACATCGCGCAAGGGATCGGCCGGAAGCGCGGTGTAGGGAATTCGCAAGGTACTGCGGACTTCGCCCTGCGTCCAGCCGGCGACATAGACCGCCTCGGAGGCGGCGGCCACGCGGTCGGCCCGCTTATGCGCCTTCCTTTCCCCGGGCGTCCAGGGCGGCAAACCATAGCGGATGGCGACGGCGTTTTCCAACCGCGCGGTCAGCGTGCGATAGGCCTCGCCAAGGAACGGCTTTACGACGGAAATGCAATCGAAGCCGAGCAGGCCTTCGTCGGCGTCATGCAGCAATTCGCGCAGCTCCACCAGGGCATTCGAGGCGCCTTGAAAGCGGCGCCGGTGCAAGGCGAGAACCAGAAGCGAGTGTTGCGCCACCGGCAGCGGCAAGGGCCATGCGGAGTGGCCGCCCCAACGGTAGGTCCGGGCAAGGCCCAAGGCCAGGTCCTTATCTTCCCAATCGAACGGCGTCGGGTTCAAGAGATCGAGCCGTTTGCCGGACGGCAACCGGACCCACGCCCGGGCGTCACTCATCGCGACGCGCATTCGGCGTGCCGCCAGCAGGTGACGAGATGATCGTTCACCATGCCGGTCGCCTGACAAAAGGCGTAGACGACGGTCGGGCCGCAGAATCGGAACCCCCGGTTCT
>DATBYR010000293.1:0-10404 GCA_036513565.1 Methylocella sp.
ACTCGCCGGGCCGCCGCGGCCGCCAGCGACCTCCACTATAAACCGGCCGGCCGCCTCGGATAGATGCATCGGCACGGTCAGCGCGCCATCGACCCCCTTGGCTGTCTTAATCGCCTGCTCGATTTCGGCGCGGTCGCCACCGGCCGCGCCGGCCAGCCCATTCACAATAACTTGCGGGGTATAGACATTCGCCTCGCCATGCGCCGCCGCATAGGCCTTCTGGCGCGCCGTGAAGGCCGGGGACGCGAGCGTATCCCGCCAGCCGATATAGTCCCAATAATCGACCGGGAGGGAAACCGCCACGACACCGGGCGCACGCGCGATCGCCGCGAGCCATCGGTCGGCGGGCGGACAGGAAGAACACCCCTGGCTCGTGAAAAGCTCAACGGCGTAATCGATCGTGCTGGAAGTGAACGGCCCGGCTCCAAGATTGCAGTAGGCCACCACAACCATCGCCGTACGCGCGCAGGCAACCAGGATCGAGCGATTGGAGAAAGTCATGAGCGGACCACGAGTTTGCAACGATGTCCTATGTTCACCGAACTTAGAGGAACGGATGTTTGGCGCCAGTCAATTCATGTTTACCGGCCGCCGCTCAAGACTGCGGTCCCCGGACAATGCAGGGGCTCCGTTCCGGCCTGCGCGGCAGCGAGGTTATGACCTGGCCCGACGCTATTGCCCATTCGGTTGCCCCATCTCGCGCCAGATTCCTGGCCCCGTTCATTTGGGATCGCCCCCGGACCACCCAGGAGCCGTCTTCTTCAAACTTTTTGATTACAGAATTCGTTCGCGCGAAAAACGTGACGACCCCAACTTCGCGGGCCGTGTTGCAAATCGCTTGGGGCGGCGCCATTGTGTAGGTGACAGCTATTCGCATTTTATTCTCATCGGCGCCGCTTCACGCGCCACGCGGAGCGGACGGATTGGCCCGCGTGCAATTTCTTCTTGCCCATTTGTCCGACCCGCATGTCGGACCCTTGCCGCGTCCCCGCCGGCGCGAGCTGATCGGCAAACGTGTCACTGGCTATTTGAACTGGACGCGCTCCCGCTCGCGCATCCATGACATGGCGGTGCTCGAGCAAATCGTCACCGACATGAAGGCGCATCATCCTAGCCACGTCGCGATGACCGGGGACATCTCGAATCTCGGTCTGCCGGCTGAGTTCCGGCTCGCCCGGAATTGGCTCGAAACCTTGGGCGCGCCCGAGGACGTGAGTTTCGTGCCGGGCAATCACGACGCCTATGTGCGCGGCTCGTTGCCTTATCTCGCCCGCACCTTCGCGCCCTGGACCACGGGGGAGCCGAGCGCCGGAGAGGGTTTCCCGTATTTGCGGATTCGCGGCGAGGTTGCCTTGGTCGGCTTGTCATCGGGGGTTCCCACGCCGTTGTTCATTGCGGCGGGCTATTTGGGCCGCCGCCAATTACAAGCCGCCGAGAGGCTTCTTGTCGAAACCGGCAGGCGTGGGCTCGCCCGCGTCGTGATGCTGCACCATCCGCCGCAAACCACCGCCTCGCAGCTCGGGCGCGGCCTCGTGGACTCAGGCGGTCTCGCGGCTCTGATTCGCCGCGCGGGCGCCGAGCTTATCGTGCATGGACATAACCACAGGCTTTGCTTGGCGCGGATGGAAGGTCCAAAGGGTCTCGTGCCGGTTGTCGGCGTGCCATCGGCCTCTGTCATTCGCGGGATGCCGCATCAAACCGCAGGATACCATCTATTCGAGATCAGGGGCAGCGGGACCAATTGCAAAATCGCGGCGCGGGCACGGGGACTGTTGCCGGGGACGGCCGCGGTCGGCGATCTTGGTCCGCTCGTGCTGTGACGCCGGTGCAATGGCGCCACGGCGAAGGTTTCCCGGCCGCGAGAACCGGCACGCCAAAGCTTGTTGTTTGTTGGAGGTTCCCGGCGATGCTAATCCGCGACTGTTTCGACCGTGACTAGCGCCAGGCCGGCCCGGCGAAAACCGAGAACGCCGGCGGCGCCAGTCGAGACATCGACGATTCTGTCCCCGATGAACGGCCCCCGGTCATTGACCACCAGCACCGCCGAGCGGTTGTTGGAAAGATTGGTCACCCGGACATGGGTTCCGAACGGCAGCGAACGATGCGCGCAGGTCATGCTGCCGCGTCCGCGGTAGTAAGAAGCCTTGCCTGTCCAGCTTTGAGCCTGCGCGGCAGCGCAAGAGGCGAGAAACGCAAGAGCTCCTATGATAATATTCTTCAATATTCACACTCCATGGTAGGGCATCGTTAAGCTCCGAAGTCCGGGCTGGGATGACATTGCATGGCATATGTGATGAAAAAACGGCCATATATTTGCATGGCCAAGCTACGTAATATCCAAATGTTTGTAGAGTATTGGATTCTATAGCTACTATGTCGTGCAATTTTACTCTTCTATTCATCCGCATCTGATTGGAATTGTGATTGGCTCCCGCTGCGGATTCCCGAATCGGCTGCGGTCTGATTCACCTGGCGAACAGCTTTTGAAAAGTTTGCCATGTCAGCTCCGGTTCAGCTTGGTTCTGGCTTCGATGCGGCTTTGCCGCGCAAGCCGGCGAGGAACGCGCGGGCGTTCCGGCCAGCTGGATCGCGACCGCGGGGTGAGCCGAGAATCTTTTCGACACGTTGAAGGGCCAAGCGGGCTGGGGCGGCTTGGTCACGCCGGACCTTGCCGGCTAGCCGCGCGCGCTTGACAAAGGAACTTTCGCTGTGTATTAAACCGAACGGTTATTTAATCATACGGTTATATAGCAGGATGTCGCCTGATCGCCTCAGCAACAAATTCGCGGCGCTCGCCGATCCGACGCGCCGCGCGATCCTCGCGCGGCTCGCCTTGGGCGAAACATCGGTGACCGCGCTGGCCGAGCCCTTCGAGATGAGCATGCCCGCGGTCTCGAAGCACCTCAAGGTGCTGGAGCGCGCCGGTCTCATCGCGCGCGGCCGCGAGGCGCAATGGCGGCCATGCCGGATCGAGCCAGCCGCCCTCAAAGACGTCGACGACTGGCTTGAAGAGTATCGCCGCCTCTGGGACGCCCGCCTCGACCGGCTGGACAATTATCTCAAGAAACTACAAACCAATGAGAAGAAGAATGGCCGCAAGACATAGCCCCGGCACCGGGCCGGATCCGCGATCAATCATCACGACGCGCGTGTTCGACGCGCCGCGCGAGCTCGTCTTTGAAGCGTGGACCGATCCAAAACACCCGGTGCAATGGTGGGGGCCGACCGGCTTCACGACCACTACTCGCGCGATCGACCTGCGGCCGGGCGGCGTTTGGCGGTTCGTCATGCATGGCCCCGACGGCGTCGATTACGAGAATCGGATCGTCTACGACGAGATCGTGAAACCCGAACGGCTGGTCTACCGCCATCCCGGGGGTGACGATGTTGAGCCCGTGCAGATCCACGTAACGGTAACCTTCGAGGATCACGGCGGCAAAACCAAGCTTACCATGTTGATGCTCTTCCCGTCGGCTGCGGAACGCGACCGGGTGGCCGAAAAGTATGGCGCCGTCGAGGGTGCAAAACAAACTCTGGAACGTCTCGCGGAACATTTGGCGACGATGGGGTAACCGGCGATTTACATGCCACAGCTAAAGTTGAAGAACCGTGACGAAAATCGACGCCGGAACAAATGCCCTCGAGAACGCCACAAAGCGCGAGGCAGTGATCAACCGTATCTTCGATGCACCGCGCGCGTTCGTCTTGGACGGATCCGAAGCACATGGCGCAGTGGTGGGGTCCGAAGGGCTTCACAAACCCGATCAGACACGCCCGAGGGCAGAGGGAGCCTGGCGCTGCATACACAAGCGGTTTTGCAAGGTGCCGACATTATGGCGAAGACTCAGGGCGGCGCGGCTGTCGCGGCCCGCGAGCATCGATGACTTGCGCCGATACATCGAATTGTTGTTCTAACCCGCAAGGCGCAAAAGAAAGGAGACGTCATGAGCACGAACAATACCTATCTCGCTATTTTCCTTGGCAGCAAAACCAGTCCGCGACGAGCGGCCTGGGACGCCCTTCCAGAAGGCGATCGCCGCGCGAAGGAACAAGAAGGCATAGCGGCCTGGAAGGCGTGGGTTGAGAAGCATCACGCCGCCATTGTCTCCATGGGCGGCCCATTAGGGAAAACCAAGAAGGTCACGCAACACGGGATCGACGCTGCGAGTAACGACATGGGCGCTTTCACAGTTGTGCACGCGGACTCGCACGAGGCTGCTGCCAAGCTCTTCGAGAAGCATCCGCACTTTACCATTTTCCCGGGCGATTCCGTCGAGGTCATGCCCGTGCTGCCCATACCAGGCGCTTAGTGGACGTAGTCCGCGCGGGGTGACGTGGAACCTGGAGCCAGACTGGTATCCGAAGCTGGAATACGGAAGGCACCAATAAGCAGGCAGACACGTTAGGGTCCCGTCAGTCAACGTAGCCAGCGGTCCCATCGTGGGCTTGAGACTCGCTCTATTGCCCCAACCCGCAAGGTCTCAGGAAGCGGAGTACACCAATGAAGCTGTACGGTTTCGGCCCCACGCGTTCGCTTCGTGCCCTCTGGGGGCTCAAGGAACTCAATGCAGAGTTCGAGTTCGTGCCTGTCAATCTTCTCGCCGGTGAACACCGCCAACCGGATTTCCTTCGCCTCAATCCGGCGGGTAAGGTTCCGGTACTGGTCGACGGCGATCTCGTAGTCACGGAATCTGCGGCCATCGTCCTCTACCTGGCCGAAAAATATCCGGAAAAAGGGCTGCTGCCCGCCGATCTGAAGCAACGGGCCCAAGTCTATCGCTGGATGATGTTCGCCGTGACCGAGCTGGAGCAGCCTTTATGGCGGATCACTAAGCACTCGACGCTTTATCCCGAAGCCAAGCGCCTGCCCCAGGACATTGCACTTGCCAAAGAGGAGTTCGCAGCCATGGTATCTGTCCTCGAGCGGCATATGGACAAACGCCTGTTCATCGTCGGGGACAGCATCACTGTCGCCGATTGCGTAACCGCCTATTTGGTCGATTGGGCAAATGAGCAGCACCTGATCGATAACTGCCCGCATCTGCGAGGCTACTTGGAGCGCATGTATTCAAGGCCCGAGGCGCCGCAACGCATTGCCGAGGCACTCGCGAGCATCCAGCCGAGGACGTGAACGATAACCCGGTCGGTAGTGGGCGGGTTGACCGCGCTCGTCGTGACGAGCTTTCGCGCCAAGGCGGACGCGAGAAAGATCAAGCCTTCAGCCCGGATAGGAGGAGAGCGGAATGGATCACAAAATCGTGTCGCGAGATGAGTGGCTTGCCGCGCGCAAGGCGCATCTGAAGAACGAGAAAGCGCTTACCCGGCTGCGCGATCTCGTCGCCGCCGAGCGGCGCGCTCTGCCCTGGGTCAAGGTCGAAAAACACTATCTTTTCGACACACCGGATGGCAAAAAGACACTCGCCGGCCTTTTCGAAGGCCGCAGCCAGTTGATCGTGCACCATTTCATGTGGAGATGGGATCTGGATCAAGGTTGCGTCAGCTGCTCACTCGAAGCCGATCACGCGGAAGGCGCGCTTGTGCATCTGGAGAATCACGATGTCACCTACGTCCGCGTGTCCCGGGCACCGTTGGAAAAACTGCTAGCCTACAAGAAGCGGATGGGTTGGAAGGCGAAGTGGGTATCGTCCTACAACAGTGACTTCAACTATGACTTTCACGTGTCGTTCACAAAGGAGCAGCTGGCGGGGGGAAAGGTCTACTACAACTACGGCATGGTTGAAGGTTTTGACGAGCTCCCAGGTCTAAGCGTCTTCTGTTTGGGTGAGAGGGGAGAGGTCTACCATACCTATTCCAGCTACGCGCGCGGCAACGAGGAAGTGATCGGCGCCTTCATCTATCTCGACACAACGCCCAATGGCCGCAACGAGAGAGAAATCATGGATTGGGTGCGCCGCCACGATGAGTATGAGGAGCGCTCGGCGGAGGATTCCGCTTGTTGCCACCACGCCTGATGGCGAGCGTCCACTTGATGGAATATGGCCCATGCAGCTCAAACAGAAAATCACCCCGTGCTTGTGGTTCGACGGTCAGGCCGAGGATGCCGCGAACTTCTATGTCTCCATATTTAGGAATTCGCGGATCACGGCGGTGTCCCGTTATGGCGACGCTGGTCCCGGTCCCAAGGGCGGTGTCATGACCGTCGCGTTCGAGCTCGACGAACAATCGTTCACGAGCCTCAACGGCGGTCCGATGTTCAAGTTTACCGAGGCGATCTCGATGATCGTCAACTGCGAAACGCAAAGCGAGGTCGACCACTACTGGGAGAAGTTGTCCGCCGGCGGGCAGACCCAGCAATGCGGCTGGTTGAAGGACAAGTTCGGTGTCTCATGGCAAATCGTGCCGACCGCGCTTGTCGAGCTGATATGCGACAAGGACCCGGCCAAATCGCAGCGAGTCATGCAGGCCATGCTGCAGATGACCAAGATCGACATCGCCAGACTGCGAGAGGCGCATGCGGATCGACGCTTTGCTGACGCGAAAGGAGAGCCATGATGACCAACTATGTCGATGTTTTCGTCGTCCCCGAGAGTAATATCGAGGCTTACCGCAAGCAGGCGGAATTATTCACCAAGGTCTGGCGGGACCATGGTGCACTCTCGTGCATCGAGGTTGAGGCCGACGACGTGAAGCCAGGGACGTGGACATCGTTCCCGCAGAGCGTGGACCTGAAGCCCGGCGAGAAAGTGTTCGTCGGCATCATCACCTACGGGTCGCGCGCCCACCGCGACGAAGTCAATGCCAAGGCGATGCAGGACGAGCGCATGGCCGGTATGAAGCCGGAAACCATGCCGTTCGACGGCAAACGCATGTTCTTCGGAGGGTTCAAGCCGTTCGTTGGCGGATGACGAGCAAGGCACGCCGCTGCGATCCTCGCACCGCAATAATGGAGTCAGGTGTCCCTCCCTGGAACGATACCCAGAGGGAACGGAGACGCGACGATGAAGTTCATGATTATAGTCAAGGCTACCAAGAACTCGGAGGCCGGAGTCATGCCGAGCGAAGAGCTGCTCACTGCCATGGGCAAGTTTAACGAGGAGCTGGTGAAAGCCGGCGTCATGTTCGCGGGCGAGGGCCTTCATCCGACGTCCAAGGGCGCGCGCGTGAGGTTTGCTGGAAACAAGCGCACTGTTATCGACGGCCCTTTTGGCGAGCCGGAGGAGCAGATAGCAGGCTTCTGGCTGTGGCAGGTAAAGTCGCGGGAAGAGGCGATCGAATGGGTCAAGCGCTGCCCCAATCCGCATGAGGGGGATGCCGAGATAGAAATACGCCAGGTGTTCGAGGCGGAGGACTTCGGTGCCGAGTTCACGCCCGAGCTCAGGCAGCAGGAGGAGCGGTTGCGCGCGCAATCCGCGCAGCTGACGAAGGCCGCGACAATCACCCCCAACCCCTGAAAAGGAGACACAATGCCAGTCCAACCCTACCTGTTCTTCGACGGCCGCTGCGAAGAGGCGGTTGAGTTCTACCGCAAGGCGCTTGGCGCCGAGATAACGATGCTCATGCGCTTCAAGGAAAGCCCCGATCCCGGCATGTGTGCGCCCGGCGCCGGGGACAAGGTGATGCATATGAGCTTCCGCATCGGCGATACGACTTTGTTGGCGTCCGACGGAGAATGCACGGGGAAGCCTAACTTTCAGGGCTTCTCGCTGTCGCTCACGGCGCCCAGCGATGCCGAGGCCGGGCGGCTGTTCGCTCTCCTGGCCGATGGCGGGCAGGTGCGGATGCCGTTGACGAAGAGCTTCTTCTCCTCGCGCTTCGGCATGGTCGCTGATCGCTTCGGCGTGCCATGGATGATCGTCGTGGCGCCTTGAGGGCCGGTGCCTCTCCCGGCCCCAGTGGGAGAGGGCAATCGCCCATGATACGAAAGGACGAGCCTCATGACAGCAACAATTTACGCCGATGCGTCCGACGACCTTGTTATCGTCATCACCCGCATCTTCGATGCGCCGCGCGACCTTGTCTTCAAGATGTTTACCGACCCAATACACCTGGCGCGGTTTTGGGGTCCGGCTGGGTTTACAAGCACCGTTCGCGAAATGGACCTGCGGCCGGGTGGCGCGTTCCGCCTTGACATGCGCGGGCCAGACGGCGCCATATATCCGTGTGAGGGACTCTATCGCGAGGTGATCGCGCCGGAACGGATCGTCTACTCTGGCGGGCCTGATTGCGGCCATCCGTGCGGGGGCGGGCTGCCTCCGCGCGCGCTTGTGACGATGACCTTTGCCCAGCACGACGGCAAGACGACGCTCACGATCAACACGCGCTTCGAGGCGGCCGCGGATCGCGACGCGGCAGTTAAGATGGGGTTCAATACGGGTTGGGCCTCGAGCCTGGACCGCCTCGCGGATCTCCTCGAAAAACGCTGACCGGAAAACTGGCTTCCAAGAGATTTACAATGATCGAATGTTGCCGCGGCCGATGCGGCAATATTCTCCCCTTTAGCTATTTTTCTTGGCTACGGCCCTGCCGTCTACCAACCGCGCCGCGGCGTTGACTTCGGCATGAATCTGCGCCGGAGCGGCAGTGAGCAGGCCATGGCGGGTATCGCGGCGATTATAGACAATCGCGCGTCCGTCGAGACTTGCCAAGCGCCCCCCCGCCTCGTGGAGGATGAGATCGGCCGCCGCGATGTCCCAATCATGAGCGTTTTCCGAGGCGAAGCCCGCGTCGAGTGCGCCTGACGCGACATTGGCGAAACGCAAGGCAAGCGACGGAAACTTGGGTTGCAACGCGAATTGGAGCCCGGCTTCGCGCAGCCGCTCGGCGAGCAACACGGGCGCCGCCACCCTTGCGCTGGCACCAAGCGCAACAAGTTTCGAAACCTCGATTGCCGCGTCATTGAGTCGGGCGCCGGCGCCCCTGACCGCGACATAAGTTTCCCCGAGCGCCGGGGCATGAACGACTCCGATCAGCGGGCGTCCCTGTTCGACAAGCGCGATCGCGATCGCCCACGCCCCGTGGCCTCTCATAAAGCCGCGCGTGCCGTCGATCGGATCGACCACAAGGACAATATCCTTCGAAAGACGCGCCGGTGTGTCCTCGGTTTCCTCGGAAAGCCAGCCTGCGTCCGGCACCAGGATCTCGAGACGCTGCCTTAAAAAGCGATCGACAAGATAATCGGCTTCGGTGACTGGAGAGCCGCCCGGCTTGTGCGAAATTTTGGCGCTGGTCGCCGCGCCTGGGCGAAAAAACTCTAGCGCCAGCGTCCCGGCGCCGCGGGCCGCTTCGACGAAGGAGGCGACCAGGCCATCCCCATGCGAGATCGGAACCAATGTCATGTGCCGGAGTGAGAAAAAGGTCCCTTTCGCTTATCCTGCTGCAATGCGGGAAACAAGCGTTTCCCTTTGCCGCGACGCCGCGCCATTGCGGGTCGCGGTGACACTGCCGTGCAACCATCCCGCACAAAATCCGATCGGAAAAGTGTTGCGCGCGGGTGCGCTGCCTTGCACCTCAACCTTGCTTGCGCTTTTGGGCCTTCACGGCGAGCGCTTGTCAATCGTGACGTAGTCGCGCCTCGGCGCACCGATGTAGAGTTGGCGCGGACGGCCGATCTTCTGACTTGGATCCTCGATCATTTCCTTCCATTGCGCGATCCAGCCAGCGGTGCGTGCCACCGCGAAAAGCACGGTGAACATCGCCACCGGGAAGCCCATCGCTCTCAGGGTGATCCCGGAATAGAAATCGATATTGGGATAGAGCTTCTTCTCGATGAAATATTCGTCGCTCAGAGCGATTTTCTCAAGTTCCATCGCGACATCGAGCAACGGGCTATCCTTGATGCCGAGTTCGTTCAGGACGTCGTGACATGTCTTCTGCATGATCTTGGCGCGCGGGTCATAGTTTTTGTAGACGCGGTGGCCAAACCCCATGAGCCGGAATGGATCGTTCTTGTCCTTGGCCCGGGCGATGAACTTCGGGATATTCTCGACCGTGCCGATTTCCATCAACATTTTCAGCGCGGCTTCATTGGCGCCGCCGTGCGCCGGCCCCCACAAGCACGCCACGCCCGCGGCGATGCAGGCGAACGGATTTGCACCCGACGAGCCAGCAAGCCTCACCGTAGAGGTTGACGCATTCTGCTCGTGATCGGCATGGAGAATGAAGATGCGATCGAGCGCGCGGGCAAACACCGGATTGATCTTATATTCTTCGGTCGGCACGGCGTAGCACATGCGCAAGAAATTCGAGGCATAATCGAGCTCGTTCTTTGGATAAATGAAAGGCTGGCCAAGCGAATATTTATAGGCCATCGCGGCGAGGGTCGGCATTTTGCCGATCAGACGAAACGACGCCACCATGCGCTGCTTCGGATCCGAAATATCGGTCGTATCGTGATAGAAGGCCGAGAGCGCTCCCACGCTCGCCACCAGCACGGCCATCGGATGG
>DATBYR010000294.1:0-2958 GCA_036513565.1 Methylocella sp.
CTTGCGGTAAGCAGCTTTTCCCGCAAATGTTTCAGTTTCGAAGCCGGTTCGGTCAGAACAAAATCATGATCGGCGGCGGCCAAGACTTCACGCAATTTTCTTCACCGTCATTTGCTTGTAAAGGTCATGCTGATCAGGAATAGACAAGTGCGCGATCGTCTCTATCTTGGCCCGGATTCCAGCCTTGGCTGCCAAACCACGACAATCGAGCGGCAGACGGACACGGACGCTCGTTCCTTTCCCCGGTTCGCTCGCCACCATGATTGTGCCCCCCTGCAGGCCGACGAGACCACGCACGATCGAGAGGCCAAGACCGGTTCCTTTGTCTTGCCGGTCCGGTAAGGCGTTGGCCTGAAAGAATGGATCCCCGAGCCGGGCGAGGTCGCGAGCGGCGATTCCGATGCCGGTATCGGCCACCAAGAACAGAAGCGAATTAGCTTCGGGTCTCGCACTGATTGTCACGCTCCCATTCGCGGGAGTGAACTTGATCGCATTTGAAAGCAGGTTGACGAGAATCTGGGTGCACCCTCGTCTGTCGCCGGTGATCTCTTCGAGATTTGCCGGATAGGCGCGCAGGAGCTCCACTCCATTGCTCTTGGCATGAAGCTTCACCATGTCGCAACAAAGATCGATCAACGGCGCCACGGCAAAAGGCTCGATCTCAGTCGCCAACCAGTCGGATTGGATTTTTGACAAGTCCAGGATCGAATTGACGACGGCGGAAAGATGCCGTCCCGACCGATAAATGATCCTCGCGTATTCGCGTTGTGTTTCGGGATCGCGCGGGGCCAATCGCGGATCGCCGAGTAGCTCCGAAAAACCGGCGATCGCATTGAGCGGCGTGCGTAATTCGTGGCCAGCTTGGGCGAGAAAATAATCCTTGGCGAGGTTCGCTTCCTCGGCGGCGGCGCGGGCGTTTTCGAGCGCCGCCTCGCGAAGCTTGGTCTTCGTGACATCGCGAAAGACGGCGACGACATCGTCGTCCAGGCATTCTCCTTGGGCCGCGCGGTATTCCCCGCCGCCGTGCGCCCGCATGTCGAGCCAAAGGAAAACCGGCTCGGCGTAGTCGCTGCGGTCGACCCGCGCGGTACCGCGCCAACGCAAGGTCGCGTTGATCGTCACGGAGCCGGCGCGGGTGTCCGCGATGGTCCTCAGAAATGCGGGTCTGTCAGCGACCTGGACGCGTTCGAAAAAGCCGCGTCCCGTCAATGCGCTTGGCCGCAAGCCGAACAAGGCCTCGCAATTCGAACTGACCGATGACACTGAGCCAGACCGGTCGCAACGGAGGACGAGGCAACCTAGGGACTCGGCCAAATTATCGTAGCGCTTGGCCCGGACTTGCTTCGCCTTGCGACGCAGGGTCCGGAGGCGGACAAAGCCGGTTCCAATGATCATGGCCAAGACCGCCGCTGGGAACAGGAAAAGCGTGGTATTGGCCGCGCCCAGTGCCGGCGCATCCGACGTGGCTCCGAGGAGGAGCGTGGCCACGACGGCCAAAGTGGCGCTTGCGCCGGCAACCATGCCGTTCAGGGAGAAAACACTCTCGACTGGTGCGAGGATAAGCCAGGCGAAGGCGGTTGGATGCAACGCGCCGCCGCCAAAAGCGGCGGTTAATCCAGCCGCGATAAAACGCAAGGAGGACATCGCCTCGGCCGGCATCAGCTTGCCGGTTGACGACAATAACAAGAGGCTCGCCGGAAAAATCAGCCAGACAAAGACCAGGGCGTCGGCGAACGCCGGCGCGCCGTTCATGGCAACGCAAACGGATGCCGTAGCACCGCCCGCGAGCGAATTTAATACCTGGCGCAGGACGAAACTTTCCTGGCGCGTCCTCTCGAGAGGAGCCACCGGCGTGGCGGGAAGGACTAACTTGGCAGTCCGGCCTTCAGGCCTTGGCAAAAAACCCAAAACACAGCTCCGCTCCGTGCCGCTTAGTGCAGACCCCGGAAAAGTTGACAAACTCCTTCGGGACCAGCTCCAATTTTTTGATATTGAGCGATCTTTTTTCGATCTCGGGATTCCATGCGATCCGGAGGCGCTCTAGGATCCCGCACAGGATTCGACGGCGCCGGAGAGCGTGCCAGACGCGTCTTAAACAATTCCCCTTAAGTTTTAGGATGCCGGCTACGCGCGGCGTTAACAGCCGGAAAATTTTCCTATGGTATAGAAGCCGTTGCCAAATCGTGCCGGAATAATGAGCGAAGCGTGAAAAAATCCACTTGGGGATTATGCACCGTCCGCGTCCTGATCTCGATTAAGCGGCGCTTAACCCTGATCCGGTTTGTCTCGCCAAGGTCTCGCCGATGCTGCTCCTGTTTCGCTCCATATTCTGGCTTTCGATCGTAATTGCGTCGATTTCTTTGACCAAGTGATCCGATGGCATCGGTTATGGCGAACGCCAGGGCCGCGCGCGGAGTGCAAGACAGCCGCTGCTGCCGCTTGTCTTGAGGAGGCAGCCCATCTAAGCTGCGTGGTCGCGGGACAGCGCTCCGGCGGCAACGACAAGACCCCGCCTAATTCGCCGCTTGTTGATGCCTCGGCCGCCGCGCATTAAGTATGATAAGGCGCACTCCTAGACGGAAATCTGGCGCCGGGCATGAGTGCTTGAAATCAACCCAAGGGTCCGGCTTTACGTTTCCGCGGAGCTATGCGCTTCGCGCCAGTAGGGAGTGTGACAATCCATGCCGCGCCTGCGGACCGCCACGAATCTCGACGAGATTATCGAGAATTTCAATTACCTTGACGAGTGGGAGGACCGCTATCGCTATTTGATCGACCTTGGCCGTGGTCTCGAACCGTTGGATGCCGCCGCTCATAACGATAGAAATAAAGTGCGCGGAGGCGCCAGCCAGGTGTGGCTGGAGACCCGCGTCGCGACGGAACATTCGGGGAGCCCTGTTCTCCACTTAAAGGGAGACAGTGACGCTCATATTGTGCGTGGGCTGGTGGCTCTTTTGC
>DATBYR010000295.1:0-3211 GCA_036513565.1 Methylocella sp.
CCACTTCACCCCGACGTCCGCCTCCTGGCTCAACGCCGTCGAAGGGTTTTTCTCGACGATCACGCGCGGAAGAATCCGGCGCGGCGTCTTCAAATCCGTTGCCGAACTCGAAGACGCCATCACGCGCTACATCAAGGCGCACAACAAGACGTCCGAGCCCTTCGTCTGGACCGCAACGGCCCCCGCCATCTTCGAAAAGCTCAATCAAATCCCTGTACCTTCCGAATGAGTCAGTGCACTAGATGATGCAGGTTGTCATTATTTCGTAAGCTTCGCAATTGTCCAGCGGCTTCGCAATCGTCCAGCGGCTCACATTGTAGGAGCGCGCAATCTCGCCAAGCGTTTCCTTGCCATGTGAGCGTCGGCTTTCCAAGCGTTCGCCACGGGCGCGCCTCTCGCCGCCACCCTTCGGCCAAGGTAAAAGGCGGGAGAGGAATGGCGTCCGGCTCCGACCGGATCAAAGCCTCCCCGGGCGCACAGGCGCGCAACATCAAATAATAGTCGCCGGCGGGCGTGGGCAGCCAAATTACTGCAGTTTGTTCAAATGCGATCGGATAGCATGAGTTGGATCAGCATGCCCTCGCGCAAACCCCGATCGGCGATCCGGACGCGATCAGCCGGGAATGCCCGGCGGATCGCCTCGAGAATGGCGCAGCCGGCGAGAACGAGATCGGCGCGGCCATGCCCAATACAACCATTGGCGGCGCGCTCTTGGTAAGTCATCTTGCGCAGGCTCGCCACCGCATGATCCACTTGCCTGCTCGACATCCACAAACCGTCGACGCGGCGGCGGTCATACCGGGTCAGTCCAAGAAAGACCCCGGCGATCGTCGTCACCGTTCCGGAGGTGCCAAGCAAATGAAAATGCCGGCCGCGGCGCTCGCCGTCCGCCATCGCGACAAAGCTCTCGAGTTCCCGCGCGGCATGAGCGATCATCGCCTCGAACATCGCGCCGGAAACCTCGATGCCGCCGAATTCTTCCGCCAAGGTGACGACGCCGAGCTTCAGGGAAACCCAAAAACGGATGCGCTCGCCGAGCGCCATATCGATCGATTGCGCGCAAGGGCGCGCGGCCCCGGCAAGCCAGACAAGCTCAGAAGATCCGCCCCCGATATCGAACAAAATGACACCTTCGGCGGCGGAATCGGCAAGCGAGGCGGAGCCGGCGGCGGCCAGTCGCGCTTCGGTTTCACGATCCACGATCTCGAGTTCTAGCCCGGTCGCCGCGCGCACTTTGGCCAGGAATTCGGCGCCGTTACTTGCCGACCGGCAGGCCTCCGTCGCAATCAATCGCCTGCGGGTTACGCCGCGCGCCCGCATTTTGTCGCGGCATATTTCGAGCGCGCAAAGGGTACGTTCGATCGCCGCCGCGCCGAGTTCGCCGGTTCGCGACAGACCTTCGCCCAGCCTGACAATCCGGGAAAATGAGTCGATGACGCGAAAGCCGTCTTGGCCGCTCTCCGCGGGCGCCGCCCAGGCGATCAAGAGCCGGCAATTATTAGTGCCGAGATCAAGCGCGGCATAGGTGTGTTCTTGCCTTTGCCAGTCCGCCAGGGCGCGAACCGAGGCACGGGCGACGGCTTTCGCCGCGCCGCGACCGGGTGAGTCCGCGCCTTCAACGGCACTCGCTCGAGCGGGCGGATTCGCCCCTCGCGCGCAAATCGCGAGACCTCCGATTCCGGCGCCATCCACTGGTCCCACGTCACACCCCGAAGCCTTCGTCAAGCGCTCCCCTTCCATCGGCGAGTGTACCAAGCCGAACCCTAAACACCAAACGCCGGGCGCGCCAAGCCGTCCTGGCGGCAAGGGTGCCCCAGAAGCCCCCTGCCCGGCTGGGACGGCGCCGTTGACCTAGTAACCGGCCGGTCGCAAAGCATCGGCCGCGTCAGGAGATTGCGCTGGCCTTCCCGCCCTTGTGAAATGATAATCCTGCGCGAAGCGCCCGATCGCGAGAATGCATTCGATTTGAGGCAAAATCGAAAACAATTCGTCATGCCAAGTCTCGCGGCATTCGCGGCGCGGCGGCAAATCGCCCTTGTTGGCATCGTGGCCCGGAAAACAAAAACCCATCGGCACGATCGCGATCCTCGCCTCATCGTAGAACGCTTCGCGCGAAACGCTCATCCATCGCCGCAGACGATCGCCGGAGGCATCGTTGAAAGGCAGCCCGCTGACATGCACTTTCATGCCGGGCGCCTGGCTGGCGACGAGCAACCGCGCGGTCGGAGACAGCCGCAAGACGGGACGCGGTTCGTGCGGGAGCGGCGCGCCACGCGGCGTCTCAACGCAGATACGGCAAGCCCTGATGCGCCCGGCCAGCGCTTGTTTCATGCCCATGAGATCGGGCATGACCCGTTGAAGCATCTGTCCCTCTGTCTCAAGAGTGTTCAGCACCTGGCCCCTACCTTGGAGCAGCGAACGACCACCCGAGGAAAGCTCGATCCGGATCCGGCTCCGGCGGCGGCGGGCCGAAGCGCTCGACGAAGCAGGACTTCGCGATTACCCGTGACGTGATGACGAGTCCCAGTCCCCTCGCCGGTTAGAAGCGCCCGCCGATTTTCCCCGGCGGGGGAGTCGCGGCCCAGGAGGTCTGCCATGGCACTCAAACGCCAGCCGTCATTCAATCCGAAATTTTTTCTCGCCATGGTTGGCGAGGGCCGCGGCATTGGGGAGTACCGCAAGGACCAGATCGTCTTTTCACAGGGAGACCCCGCGGATGCGGTCTTCTACATCCAGAGCGGCAAGGTGAAGGTCACCGTCGTTTCGTAGCAAGGCAAGGAAGCCGTCGTCGCAATGCTTGGAACGAACGATTTCTTCGGTGAAGGATGTCTTGCCGGGCAGGCGCGGCGCATAGCGACGGTCGCGACGATGACGGACTCCGTCATCGTGCGCCTGGAAAAAGCGGCGATTGTCCGCGTGATCCATCGGGAGCCAGCGTTTTCCGGGATGTTCATTGCCCATCTTCTGTCTCGGGCCATCCGCGTCGAGGCAGACCTCGTCGATCAGCTGTTCAATTCGAGTGAGAAACGTCTGGCCCGGATGCTCCTGCTGTTGGCGAACTTTGGCAAGGAAGAGAAACCGGAGCCGATCCTCGCGAAAATCAGCCAGGAGACGCTTGCGGATATGATCGGAACGACCCGGTCCCGGGGGAGTTTTTTCATGAACAAATTTCGAAAACTGGGGCTTATTGACTACAACGGCGGCATCGAAG
>DATBYR010000296.1:0-2445 GCA_036513565.1 Methylocella sp.
TCCGCAGTTCGGTCGCTATCGGGTGAAAAGCGGACGTCGCGCGGACAACCCATTTCGGTAGCGATTGACCCGTAAGCGACATCAGTGCTTCGGTTTGTCATTCCCGCGTCGCCTGCCAACCCAGCCATGGGGCGCTGACGTCTCAAAGGATGAGCGCGCTATGGCGGAGGCATCCAGATATGGCGCGGCCAAGAGCAGCTGAAAGAGCGCCCTGTCAGCATAATATTTGGCAGCAGGCCGATTGCGTTCTGAACCGAGCATGATGGCGCGCCCATCTGTTGTGGACACGCGCCACCGCCATCTTTTTCGGCCGCTCTTCTCCAAAACCACTTCAAAAACCGTGAATTTGTACGGCATCCCGATTGCCACGGCCTCATATGGTCTCTGGTGCGGGTGTCTCGGTCGACTTCGCCGGAATTTGAAACGCGAGAGGGAACGTGGAAGCGGCGAGCTTTTCCATCGCGGACCGTTCCTCGGACAGGCGCCTCTCGATGAACTGCCGCTCGCACTCCGTCAGTTTGGTGTTGAGTAGCCGGCGGTAGCGCATGATGTTGTTGCGGTGCGTCCGCAGGAGAGCAAACTTCTCATCGATCATCGTCATGATCCTTTTGACGATCGCCTGGCTACGCTGCCACGCCAACCCGCGCGGCCGATTTCATTCGTGCGGGTTTGCCGCCCGGCGGGCCTTTGGGGTGGTGGTCCAGCGCGGACATCGCCTCAAGCACATCATCGATGGTGACCAGGCGGCGCGAGCCTGGCAATTCTCTCAGCGCAGGGTTCGATGCCACGGCAGCAGCATCCGACGCCCAGGATGCGAGGATGGCGCGCTTCTCGCCGAGCGATATCGTCTGGTCCGCCACGACGTCGCGGGGATGGTCATAGACCGAGCCGGGATGCAATATCGCATTTAGGTCGATAATGTTGTCGGCATGGTCGATCATCGGGTGGTCCTCCTTTCTTTCCGTCACCGCTGATCAACCCGCCCGGTTTTCCGGGCGGGAATGTACAAGTCTACCAAGTCGAGATTTACGCGGCCTTGCCTTCGAGTTGATGCACGTTGCTGGCCGCTGCGCCGTTGATGGCAATTCGCCGCGACTTCATCGCCTCGGGAATTTCCCGGAACAACTCGATCTTCAGCAGGCCGTTCTCGAACGCGGCGCTCCTCACCTGGACATAGTCGGCGAGATTGAATTGTCGCTTGAACGGCCGGGCGGAAATGCCCCGATACAGATATTCGTGCTCGGCCTTGTCAGCCTTGTGGCCCTCGATGGTGACCACGTTCTGCTCGGCTGTCACCGAGATCTCGTCGGGTGCAAAGCCGGCAACCGCGAGCGAAATCTGGTAGCGGTCGTCGCCGAGCCGCTCGATGTTATAGGGGGGGTAGTTGTCCTCGCCGGCGCGCTGGGCGGTTTCAACGAGGTCGAAAAGGCGGTCGAAACCAATGGTCGAACGCCAAAGGGGAGAGAAGTCGTAAGTGCGCATAGCCAGATCCTCCAAAGAGCAAAATGGGTACGAGCGGCACCGGACACGACCGGTGCCCGTCTCAAGTCCCTGACCCGTTTAGGCATCGGGGACACCACCTCTCGGCGGCCACACAAAAATAAAAAAAACCGATTTTGGTTTCAAGGGGGCCCGGCGAAAAAATCTTGGACCGCATTTAGTCCGTTAATGGGTAGTTAATTGGGGTGCAGCCGTACGGACCGGACCACTAGCGATGTCCGCTATCCGGTCGTTAACGGGGCAAACCGGACATGATGCGGACAGGTAAATTCAGTCGCGAATGAACCCTGTTCCGGCAGTCGAGGCAGATAAGGACTTTGGCATCCCATCTAATGTTCACTTTTGAACCTTTCGTCCTCCGTTGCGTTGCATTGCGGAACCGGCGGGGGGGGTTGAGGCTGCGTGGAGGCGGAATTGAAGGGCTTGCCTATAGTTCTCGTGGTCGAGGACGAAGAACTGTTGCAGGAATTCGTTCATGACGCCTTGAAGGAGGGCGGCTTCGACTTGACCACGGTCGCTTCCGGGCAGGAAGCCGTGGCGATGATCGAAAGTGGGGTTGTCAAGTATTCGGCGCTCGTAACCGACATTAATCTCAAGGGGCCGATGAAGGGTTGGGAGATTGCGCGCTTGGTCAGGCAAATCGATCCTGCATTTCCCATCGTCTACATGACGGGGGCTGCCGCCGAGGATTGGGCGTCGGAAGGCGTGCCCAACAGCATTCTGCTGAAAAAGCCGTTTGCTCCAGCGCAGTTGGTTACGGCGGTGTCCCAGCTTCTCAATGCAGGCTCGCCGACCTAACGATCGAAAAGGATACTCAATCAGGTGCGATCGGAAGACTGGGACAGTATCGCCCGGGCCTGGTCAATCGGCCCTTTAGCTCCAAGGGGTGCCGTGCGAGTGCTGGCGTGCTGGTCTTGTCGCAAACCGGGTTCGATGCGTGCCGGC
>DATBYR010000297.1:0-6929 GCA_036513565.1 Methylocella sp.
TATGATTTCGCCCGCGACGCCTGGTTCGCGCGGCTCGGCGCAGTCGGCAATGTGTTGGGGCGCATCGAGGTCGTGCCTTCTCCCGAATCGCCCGGGCTCGCGGCCTCGGCCATGATAGCGATCGATCGCGGCCGCAATGCGCTGGCGCGCCGCATTGACAAAATCGTTGGCGGCGACTCGGGGGCGATCGCGGCGGCGATGGTGACCGGCAAGCGCGATCTGTTGTCCGGCGAGGCCAAGGAAGTCATCCGCGAGGCCGGGATCTTTCACATCATTACGATTTCCGGCGTCCAGATGACCCTTGTCGCGGCGATCTTTTTCGTCGGCCTGCGCCGTCTATTGGCTTTGAGCCAGACCCTCGCCTTGCGCTATCCGATCAAGAAATGGGCCGCAATCTTCGCGATCGCGGGCGCACTTTTTTACGATATCGCGACCGGCTCGCGGGTGGGTACCGAACGCGCCTTGTTCATGACCCTAATTATGCTGACTTCGGTTGTGCTCGACCGGCAGGCGTTGACCATGCGCAATCTCGCGATTGCCGCGGCGCTTGTCATTCTGATCCAGCCGGAAGCGATCATGGGCGCGAGCTTCCAGCTGTCGTTCGCGGCGGTGGCGGCTCTGGTTGCCGTCTATGAAGCGCGGATGGCCGCGCGGGGCCGCGACGAGCCATTGGGTAAGGCATCCCGCCCGGTCGAGGGCGAGCGCAAGCGCATGGCGCGCGAGACCTTGAGGCCGCTGCTGCGGCGAGGACCCTTGGGACTGTTATTTGCGACCTTCTGCGCGACCTCGGCCACCGCCTCGTTCATGGCCTATAATTTCCACGAGCTCAGCCCCTATGTGCTGATCGGCAATCCGCTGACCCTAATGATCATCGAAATTTTCGCGGTGCCGGGCGCGCTCGCCGGGACTTTGCTTTATCCGCTCGGCCTCGACGCGTTCGTGTGGCGTTATGTCGGCCTTGGCATCGACGGCGTCATGTGGGCCGCGCGCGGGATCGGAAGCTGGCCAGGATCGACGATCCATCTTCCCGCTTTCGCGCCTTGGGCGATTGTCTTTCTCAGCCTCGCGGTGCTTTCTTCCGTGCTATGGCGGACCGCGATTTTGCGCGCGACGGCGCTTCCGCTTGCCGCGCTCGGCCTCCTCGGCGCGGCGGCGGGGCCTTCTTTCGACATGGCGGTCGCGCCCGCGGGCGACGCCGTGGCGTTCCGCGCGGCGGATGGAAGGCTCGCGGTTATTGGGCGCGGCCGGAATGCGTTTACAGCCGAGCAATGGCTGCGCGCCGACGCCGACGGACGCCCGGCCGGCGAGGCTTTGACCAAAACAAATTGCGACAAGCTCGGTTGCGTCGGCTATCTCGCCTCCGGACGGACGGTCGCCCTCGTTCTCGACACGCAAGCTTTCGCCGAGGATTGTACTCGCGCGGATATTATCGTCACCCCGCGTTTCGCGCCGCTGGGGTGCGCCGCTGCCATCGTGATCGACCGCGAAAAACTCAAGCAAACCGGCGCGCTCACTCTTGCCTTTGCCACGGGCGGTGTTGTGCAGATGCGCGCGGCCCGCGCGGCCGACGAAGACCGTCCCTGGTCGCCCGCGCCGAAGCGCCGCTGGGGCCGGACCGTGCCTTTCGTGGCGGCCGCGAAAGACGGACAAGATCGAACGGCCAGTGAGGAGCAAGAGCCCGGCGATGGTGCCGATGCGTCGCCGTTGGAGTAGGTGATCACGGCGGGCCGCCCCGCACCCGTTTTTGCGCAATCGTACCAAAATGCTTCACGTGAAACATTTTGGTACGATTGGGACCAAAAACCTTACAAGGCCTCATACATCTGGCGGCCTTTAGACAAGTGGGATCGCGCGGAAATCTGGTACTTTGGGCGGTTGGATGGCGCGGCCTCGCGCGGCGGCGCCTTCGGCTAAGCCCCGTATCCTTCTCTCACAGGTCGATTTCAGCATCCGGATCACCGGCGGCAAGTGCATTCATGTACGCAAGGCAAAGATCGCGGGAGCGATAGCATCCAAAGGCATTCATCTCCTCGCGCTCGACGATCGGGAAGGTCGAATAGATAGCGCACGTCGTCGCGGCCGGTGACGCCGTAGAGATGGAAATACACGGCGTCGAGCTTCGCCCGAAGCTTCAGGCGGCGGTCTTCGTCCCAGACAAAGGGCGGCTTCACCTGCCCTTTCTTATCCACATAGCCCATGTCGCGGGCGAAGGGGGCCATGTCGTGCGCCGTGTAGGTCAGCTCCAGCACGGCTTGCCGCACGATTTTGGCGGCCGGCTTCTTGCCGAAGCGGACGGCCTCGTAGCGATGTAACGGCACGACGGGTATTTGTTCCAAGATGTAGCTTAAAAAGTGTGTAGTTTGAACTTTTTGCCTGGCTATGTAATCAAGTATGACGGAGTTCAAATTTCCTGTAATTAGAGCTGCATCGTCTGGAGCGCGATCATTTTTAACTTCCATGTTGAGAACAGGTAGGGTGTGCCCAGCGCCACACAAAGGCAAGATTGCCGCAATCATTGTCCTTACGTTCGTGGCGGCAGTAATATCCTTGAAACCAATTACCCATTCGTCGGCGTCGTTTTTCCACCAATCATTTGAAAAGCGTACGAAATAGCGAGGAATTGGCAACCGTTCAGGGTTCGTCTTTTGGTTTGATGCAATTGAAGTTTGTTGACCTGGCCGGAATAGATTGTTTTCCCGAGTTACGATGTCGGCTGCACGGTGATCGAAGGCCTGCACCATCTTGCCTTCGTAAAGCGGAACCCAGTCGCCCGCTCCACTACGGAAGCGGTTGCCGCCAATGGGATACGCGCCTTCCCGTTCTTCAAGCTCTTGGTGCGTGCGAAACAGGCCGGAGTCGTTGGCCATGTGGAACATGGTCGCATAGCGAACCGGCCATGTTTTCACCTCCCCACCTGCCGAGCGATCGACCAGAACCGACAGGCGGCCATAGATCGCCGTCGTCAGCGCCGCGTCGCGTCTTGTGCGAAAAACCGGCGCGGTGCCAGTGTTTGGATTGACGCGCGCGAAATCGCTGGGCGAGAGCGGAAAGCATCGCTCGGGGTCTTGAAGCTCGGACACGTCCTGTAGGAAAAAAGCGCACCGCGCGGCACTATCGAAAGGCGATGGACTGGCGACGAACGCACAAAACTTGAACCGGCTGTCCACGTCCGGAAAGAAAGGCTGCTCTCCATACCGGGTGCGGCGGTTCTCAAAATCATAGAGTGCCTTCAACCGGCCGCCGATTGCCACTCCCTTGAAAAAGGGCGCGGCGGTCTTATCCGACGCGATGCCGGAAGGAGTCAGAAGCCCGACTATGCCGGACGGCTTCACGAGCGTCATCGCCCTCTCGACAAAGAGCGAATAAATGTTGAGGTCGCCGCCCGAGAGAAGCGGGTAGTCTCCGGACGTACGGGCCATTCGGAAGGCCGCTTCGGCCCGTTCATTGGCCTTGGCAAAGTTCTGCGCGAGCGGGTCTTCGGCCCTTTCCAACGCGGCGATCATGCGTTGCCGGTCGGAGGCGCGCTGCGCAATGGCGATTTCGCGCCTGCGGGCCGCGAACCATTCGACCTGTTGCAGCTTCATCCGGTCCCATGGCGGATTGCCGATCACGGCGTCGAAGCCGCCGGTCAGAGCCGCGCTTTCCCATTTCGACCACACGCCGGGGAAAGTGACCTGCCAATTCAGGAAACGTTCCTCGGCGGCAAGCGCGCGGGCCTTGTCAAACATTTCGGCAAAGCGCGCCGCTTCCGGGCGTCCATCCGTGATCTTTTCTTTCCCCATGGCGATCCGTACGGGATCGCCAAATTGGCTTGTGAAAAACGCCTGAATGGCAATTCTGTCGTCTTTTGATTTCAGATCGAGCCAATCGAGCGCATGGATCAGGGAGAGGATCGCATCGAGCGGCGCGGTCATGTCGCGCACTTCGTCAAAAACATCCATTGAGCGATGCGCCTCGGCGATTTCGGCGTCGGTCAACCCCTCGATGACCTGCATGGACCTGGCCGCCCGCATGGCTCGCGTCATCGGCTCATGCAGGAAGAGCGGCGCGCCGAGCGCGGCGGCCCGATTCATCCCGCCACGCACCCAGGAACCGAACAGGCTGTCGCCGCAGCGCAAATGGTGATCGAGGAACGAGAGCGGCGCGCCGACGGTGAAGGTGTGCAGCCACAAGGACACCTTGGCAAGTTCGACCGCCATGGGGTTTTTATCGACGCCGTATATGCCCATGCGGCGGACGATATGGCGATCGTCGAGCTGTTCTGGGTCGATCGCCCAGGCGCGTTCCTCGGCATTGCGGAGAATCCGGGTGCGGATGTCCGATATCCGGTCGATCAGCGGGGATTTGTAATTGCCGAAGGTCACGAGCGCCTGCGCCTCGGCGATGGCGGCGATGACCTGATCGGCCAGGTAATCGACGAGGCTTACGAGAAAGTGACCGGACCCCATGGCGGGGTCGCAGATTTTGAGTTCGAGCAGCCGCTCGGCCGGATCGATCCTGGCGAGGAGCCCAACGCGGAAGTCCTCCGGTTGCTTCTTCGCCTCAAGCTCGCGCGCGTTGACCGAGAAGGCCTCCATTCTGGCCGCGACCAGCGGGCCGATCGTTTCGCGGATGATCAATCCGACAAGATCGTCCGAGGTGTAGTAACTGCCCGATCCCTTCCGGGCGAAGACGTTCGGCCTGATACCGATGTCCGCGCCGTCGCGAACGACTTCGTGTTCGAGCAGGCGTTCGTAGATCGAGCCGAGCTGCTGAACGCTCAGGTCGCGGTAGTTGATGTATTTGCGGCCGTCCGCCGTGCGCTCGAAGGACAGAGCATCGATGACCACCGCCATGACCGCGTCGCTAAGGCGTATCCGGGACAGAAGCGGCGTTTTGTCCGGATCGAACAGGCCGCCATTGTAGGGCGGCAATCCAATCGACCTGTCGCCTGAATCGATGGCCCGGCAAAGGTCGTCGATGACCGACCAATACCGCGCAGCGGAGTCCGAAAACGTGTCGTTGCGATCCTTGCGGCGGCCAATGTCGCCGCGTACCCGCTCCCTCAGGCCATAATCGTCATAGCGGCGCTCGCGAACCGGCAGAAGGCCGCGATCCTCGGCATAGAGGATGAACAGAAGCCGGTAGAGGAGGATCAGGGCGGCTTCCCTGACTTCCTGCAAGGGGGCGGCGGGCGCGGCGGCGGCGATCGCTTTCGCAAGCTCGGGAAAGACCGTTCCGAAGACAAGGTTGGACAAATTTCCGGCGACCCGCTCTTCGTAAAATTTTCCCTCGGCGATCGCGCGCTGATGGACGGTGCGCGGATCGCTCGGGCTGGGCAGGAAGGCGTCGCGCCGGAAAATCAGCGCGAACACCCTAAGCAAATGATGGCGGTCATCGTCACTTAGTGCGAAAAGGCCGCCGTCGTGGCCCGGGATTGCAAGCACGGCGGCAAGATCGATCTCGAAGAACTGCTCGGAGACGGAGCGCGCGCCTTGATAATAAAGCCTCCACCTGGAACCGTTGGTGAGGATGCCCCATCGCAGCTTGCCAGTGGTGAGGTCGTCCACACGGCGCAGGTAGCGGAGCATTTGCGTTGACGGCGCCGTCTCCTCGCCGCGCCGGCCGGACTGGCGATCGAGCGGGCGTCCCCATCGTTTGGATTCGACGATTGCGAGACCGAAACCGTAGCGCTTCCATTCCTCGCGGAACGCGTTGGCTTCGGCCTTGGCGGCGGCGTCCTTGAACAAGAGGCCATCCGGAACATCCTCACGGCCCCGTGCGGCGAGATTTTGCTGCCGCAGGCTTGCTGTCCATTCGAGCCGCGCGAGGACCGGCCAGATCAGATCGTCTTCCGTCTGGCTTTCATTTGGTGTTTGCGCCGTAGGGAAGCGATCGAAAATTTGCTTGAGGCCGCACGCAAGTGCATGTAACGCGGTGCGGTCTACCGCAGACCAGTCGGGCAGTTGAGTAATTCTTTCCTGAAGGAAATCGATTGAAAAAAGGCTGCCTTGAAAGGCCGGATGGGTCATATCCTAAATATCTCAAGCGTCGAATGGGGCCATCTCTTTGAGGAAACGGCTGGGATGAGACGGATTTTTCATGGGGAACTCTCAAAGTCCATTCGTTATTCCGGGATACGCACAGGGCGGCGCCGAAAGGCGATCTGCCCTAACGCGTGGCGATCTGGCGAAACCCCGGCCCGGCGAGCGCCGCCGGGTCCGCTTCCGCGACTTCCACCTTTTCGACGCGCGCGTGCGCGGGACCGCGCCAGCATGCCGCGCAAAGCGCCTCGACGGCGTCCGGCGGACCGGCGAAAAGGGCCTCGACATCGCCGTTCAAACGGTTTCTTACCCAGCCCCGAACGCCGGCCGCGCGGGCTTCCCTTTCCATCCAGGCGCGATAGCCGATGCCTTGGACATCGCCGCCGATCGTCACCTGCACGATCCTTTCCTCGCTGGTCATCGCTGCGTTGAGCCGTCGTCTGGATGGGCCTGAGCGCCGGCGAATTTGACGCCGTGCGCCTCGATCCCGAAAAGGACGAGGACCGCAAGGGTCACGGCGACGATCGCGGCGACGGTCGCGAGCGCAAAAGCATAGTTTCCGCCATTGGCTTCGGCAATGCCCGCTTGCAGGGTGGCGTTCGCCGAGGCCAGCAAATTGCCAATCTGATAGGCGAACCCGGGAAACGTCCCGCGCATGCCTTCGGGGGAAAGTTCGTTGAGGTGCGCCGGGACGACACCCCAGGCTCCCTGAACGGCGAACTGCATGAGGAAAGCGCCAACCGCCAGCGTAACAGGGCCCCCACCATAAGCCCAAACCGGAATGAGCGGGAGACTGAGAAGCGCCGCGATAACAATCGCCCGGCGCCGCCCGATCCGTTGCGAGAGTGCGCCAAACGAGAGTCCGCCAAGGATCGCGCCGATATTATAGACGATCGCGATCAGGCC
>DATBYR010000298.1:0-3605 GCA_036513565.1 Methylocella sp.
TGCGGAGAGAACGCCAGCTTGAAGGGATCGCCGACGCCAAGGCGCGCGGTGTCTATCGAGGCCGTAAGGCGTCCATCGACCCTGGGAAGGTCAAGGCGCTCAAGGCCGAGGGCATGGGGCCGTCAGCCATCGCCAAGGCTCTCAAAATCGGTCGTGCGTCCGTCTACCGCGCCTTAGAGAACTGAAGGCCGCGCTGGATTTTTCCGGTATCATGGCGCAAACGCCACAAGACAGTTGAGCCCGCCCGCGCCATCTTTTCGGCATGCCCAGAGCCGAAATCGCATCAAAGCAAGCCGTCTACACCTTGGGGCTTCTACACGCCGAATTGGCCGGGAAGCTTCTCGCCAACAAGCGAGAGGCCATCCGGCTACGGACCGCCATGCTCCAGGTTGAGGCCGTGGTGAAGATGCTGGAGCCGGGATTCAACGTCGCCCGCATAGCCGCGAAACGCCGCAACAAGAGCAATCCATGGTTCAAGCGCGGGACGCTGTTTAGGAGCGCGGTCGACGTGATGCGGCGTGCCGGCACTCCGATGACGGCGCGGGAGATTGCGGAAGCCCTGATAGCCGGTAAGGCCCCTCAGGCCACACGCAAGCAAGCCATAGACCTGCAGGCGGCAATCCTGGCGGCGATGCGGAAGCGCAACGGCGGGACGGTGGTTGGCGAGGGCGCGCCAGCGCGTTGGCGGTTGAAAGAGGCCGCCTAATGAGGAGGCCTACCTAGTAGAACGAAAGACCCCGCCGAATCTGAATTCCGGCGGGGGTCAATCTGGCACACGGGCTTTGACTACTTCCCCTGAGAAGGAAGGGCTTACTTATTTCAGCGAGGTCGAGATACCCTCGAAGTTCGTTTTCAGGGTGGAGCCGATACCGTTCACGGCAGTGATGATCACAATCGAAATACCGGCCGCGATCAGGCCGTATTCGATAGCGGTCGCTCCAGATTCATCCGACAAAAACCTAAGAAAAGCACGTTTCAACTCTGCCTCCACGAGGTTGGGTTGGGTTGGGTTGGCCCAACAACCAAGACATATGTTCCATTATCTAAGGTTTAGTGAATTGGATCGGCTCAATTTAAGATACGGATGCCCCTTCCAGCGTTGCCCACGCGCCCCCCGCTTCGCGCTGACGACTTCCGGTGACGGGCCACTTGCTGCGCTTCGCCCAATCCCACACCGGCTCCGCTCTCTCTATAATAAGACAATGAGCAACGCGATCATGAGCAACGAGACACGAGACGTATTCGCCAGCCGTTGCAAATCGATAAAGGCCGCCGTGTGATGATAACGAGACTCGCCATCTCCGGCTATCGATCGTTGCGCGAAATCAGGGTGCCGCTTGGCGCGCTCAATGTCGTGACCGGCGCCAATGGCAGCGGCAAGTCCAGCCTGTATCGCGCGCTCAAACTATTGGCAGACATTGCGCAGGGGCGGATCATTCAATCGCTGGCCGCCGAGGGTGGACTGCAATCGACATTGTGGGCCGGCCCGGAAGCCTTTTCGCGGGCGATGAAAGCCGGCACCCGGCCGGTCCAGGGCCTGGTGCGCAAAAACCCAATCAGCCTGAAGCTCGGATTTTCGGGTGACGATTATGGCTACGCGATTGATCTCGGACTCCCCTCGCCCGATTCGGGCTCGATATTCTTAAACGACCCGGCCATCAAAGTTGAAAGCCTGTGGACCGGCGAACGACTGGGCCGGGCTAACGCATTTGCCATTCGCACCGGCCCTTATGTGCGTATTCGAAACGACAACGGCGAATGGCGGGAGGCCTATCAGCATCTCGCACCGTTCGACAGCATGATGACCCATTGCAGCGATCCTCGCGAAGCTTTGGAACTGTTGCTGCTGCGGGAGCGGATGAGAGACTGGCGGTTCTACGATCACCTGCGTACCGACCGGGATGCGCCTTCGCGGAAGCCGCAGGTCGGCACCTATACCCCGGTACTGGCGAGCGACGGTTCGGATCTGGCGGCAGCCGTACAAACCATCCGCCAAATCGGCGCCGCTGAAGACATGGACGCCGCCATCGCCGACGCATTTTCCGGCGCGCGGGTCGGTGTGAGCGGCACCGACGGATATCTGGAGATCGAAATGCGCCAGCACGGCCTGCTCCGGCCGCTCAAGGCCTCCGAGTTATCCGACGGCACTTTACGCTACCTTCTGCTCGTCGCCGCCCTGCTCTCGCCGCGACCACCGGCTCTGATGGTTCTCAACGAACCCGAAACCAGCCTGCATCCGGAGTTGTTGCCGCCGCTGGCGCGCTTGATTGCGCAAGCATCGAAACGATCGCAAGTGGTGGTGGTTTCGCATGCCGCGGCGCTGGTTTCCGCGCTCGACGCTGACGCCGACTGCAGGCAGATCGTACTGGAGAAGCAGCTCGGCGAAACCGTCGTCACGGAGGGGACGCCGCCGGACTGGACCTGGCCATCGCGATAAAAAGCGAGAGGGCCAGGTCGCCCTCCCCAAGACAGGTCAATGCGCCGTCATCCAGGCGCGGGCCTCGCGCTGGGCCATGGCGATCTCGACCTCGGACATCATCTCGGCGACCTCGCGGCGCAGCGAAATGGCGTCGGTGCGGCCTTTCAGGGCCGCAAGGTTGAACCATTTATGCGCGGCGACCAGATTGACCACGCCGGAACGACCGCTGGCCCAGTACAGACCCCGCTCGAACAGCACGTCCGGGATTGCGCTTGCTTCCACCGGTGTCGCCGTATCCAGATCGATATGCCCCTGAAACATCTATCGTCTCCCCTTTTTGATTTTTGCCGTGCGCGCGCGCCCCGCGCGCGGCCCCTGTCCACTTGTTTGAAACGTCCGGTTATTCCCCACGCCGTTTGCCGGCTTGTTGGGATCATCATGACCGATCAAATTTGAAGGGCAGTTTAAGTATCGCGATGAATCGCACGTAAATGCCTGCGCGGCGCGGACGAGTGCAAAATCACGCAAACCCATGTTTCGCGGAGGTTTCCGTATGTTTGCGGGATTCGGTTTACCCTGACATTTCGCCAAACGATAACCATTGGCGCAAAGCGGCGAGGACGGCGTGTCCCTTGTGACCGAATCCGGGGATGGCTGCCGACTCGCGCAAAAAACCCCGGCGTGTGCCGAGGGCGGTCAGGACAATTGGGAAGCGTGGAAAAATGGAAGCGCCGGCCAGCATCGGTGCCGGCAGCGAACGAGGGCGTCGGCGAACACGTCAGGACCAGATCTCACTTGGGCTTTGGATCGCCGGTGAAATTGCGGATCCCGGGGGATCCGCACCGAACGAAGAAAACTTGTTTCTTCTGCCGGACCGGGTCTCGAAAGAGCGAACTCTTTTGAAAGGTCGATCCAGCCGTTTGACCTGATGTCTCGCCGACACCCTCTTTCGTCGACCAGAGCCGTCCGATTTAATCAGCTTCGAAAAGCAGACTGTCCTGAAGGCTCGTGTGACGTGCCGGCATCAAGCCGCCGGCAATTTTCGAGAAGCGAGATTTACTTCTTCTTCTTGGCGACCTTGCGGGTCTTCTTCGCAGTCTTCTTCACTGCGCTCTTCGCCTTCTTTGCCTTCTTAGCTTTCTTGGCCATGTTGCCCTCCTGATGTAGTGAGATGGCTTAATCGCTG
>DATBYR010000299.1:0-24577 GCA_036513565.1 Methylocella sp.
CGAGGGGATTGTCCTTGTCGCTCATCGCTTATCGTCTAAAACGGCCCAGAGTTCGAGCTCGAGGTCGGGCCAGTCGCCGGAAAAGTGCATTCCGATAGAACTCGCGGTGCTGAATTCGGTCCAAAGTGACGAATTGCGATCAAGATAGAAATAGACGTGATCAACAATCGCTCGGATCTGGGGTGGCGGTGTTGGCAAATGGACGAGCGGGATACCCGGCAAATGCGCGTGGACGATCTCGTTCATCTTCGCATTAGGACCAACCTTGAACAGGTTCGGGAAGCTGTCCTGGATTTCGCTGAGAGAGCGGCGCGCCGAAACTTCGAGCACGAAATTCGCGACGCGAAATAGGCTGCGGTCCCTAATCGGCGAGATGTACGCATTTTGCGCTCGCTGGATTATATCGAGACGAATGGCGCGCCGGCCAAGACGCGCGCTGAGGAAGTCCTGGAGGTCGCGCAGGACCGGACCAAACGAGCTCTCGATGTTGTCGTGATCGTAGAGCGGATAGAGTCTTGCCCGCCGTTCGGGCGTCGCGAAAGTAGCGAGTTCGCCAGCCAGCCGGATGAGTTCCACAAACAGACGCTCGGGATGGACGTAGCGGGACGCCCGCATGTGCTGCAGAACCGTAATCTGGCGATTCAAGAGTTGCAAAACCAAATAGTCGACGCTTTGGAGTCCTCCTCCCGCGGTCGGATCCGCCGCGTACCGGGCGAGTTCGTCAAGCTTGTTTTCGATCCAGCCAATGACCCGGTCAATCCACCCGCCGACCGTTGGATGCGCGTGACAGACGAGGACGGGAGGCGCGAACTTCTCGTCGAACACAATCGTCTTATCGCGGATTTCCACTATACGCGAAATCGGCAGGCCTTGGAAACCGGGCCTTGCAGTCTTGCGGAGATCGAAATTGAGGCGGGGATAAGCAAGGTCGATTTCCTCTTCGATCCGCAGCGAGGATGTGGAATCGATGAAAGTCTCCGCGCCTAACGCAAAGCGGCTTGCGGTATCTGACTCGGGCGCATCGACCTCACGGCTGTTCGCGACGGCAATCGGCATGGAGAGCCATAGTGTCTGTTGCGCGGCGCTTGCTGGGACCTCGATTGGGGCTGGAATCGGACTGTCGTTTGGAATGTCGAAAGGTGTTCCATCAGGCATTACCCCCGCGGCGCGCCGCACTGAGAATTTGCTCTGTTGGGCCAAATCTAAATCGATTTCGATGTGCGAAAAACCCCAAGGATAGGCCGTGGTGTGGCGCGTCCTAGTTTCGGTGAGATGCTCGAGGTAGCGGTCGTTTTGCTGTAAATGATGCGGACGGAGGAAAAGCCCCTCCGACCAAACGACCTTGCTGTACCATGACATCAATAAACCTCATCTCCGTTGCGCGGGATCGCGGCACGTTTTGGCTTGTCGTGATCACGCTCAGCGGCTTGGTCATAGCAATGAGAAAAATAAAGCATAAAGGCGCCGAACAAACCGTCATCGTGCCGGTGCGCCTTGGCTTTCCAGCGAGCGATATACGCGTCCCAAAGTTTCGCCTTACGTGAACCGGCCATGGCGAAGAGGCCGCGATCGTGTCCAACCATGCGCTCGATCGCCTCCGGATCGAGATCCTCGACCAGCATTTTTACCGCGCCTTGCATGGCGGCGAGCGTGTCGATCTGATGCTGCTTGAGATCTTGGAAACTCTGTTGTAGCGCACGGCCGGCATCGAGATAACTCCGCGTCGGCGGTCCGAGCATGAGCCGCAACGCATCGTTTGGCGTGGGGGAGAATTTGAGCGGGTTGTTGTCAGCCGCCTGGATCATGGTTTGACTGCCGCTGCCCGCGATGCGCTTGGCGGCGAGACGGGCATGAAGAAGCTGTGTCAGCTCTTCGACAACGATCCTCAATAAGGTGCCGAGAAGCTCGGCAAGTTCTTCTGGGTCTTGCTTCGCGACGGCCTCCGCGGGAAGACCGGCTGCTCGAGCAAAATGGCGCACGAAGTTCGCGCCCGCTGCTGCTGGACCGCCAGGCGATCCCGGCTGGCCGGCGGCCGCCAAGCCTAGCGGCGGAACCGGCGATGTGGCGGACGGTGGCGATGCTTGCGGCGAAGGCGCCGCTCGCGCAAAAGAGCCATCTGGCGCGGAAAAATCCCCGGGCTCGATGGCATCCCAAACCGGACGGCGCGGATCGGGAATCGGCGACGGGGGTTCCGCAACCGGGGCCGGGCGCGGCGGCGCTATCCAGCTCATGTCATCGCCGGGGGGCCCGGGCGTTTTGGCGTCGCGGGTGATCGCTTCGTCGCCAAGCGGATCGAATACGTCCATGCTCCAGTCGAGAAAGTCCGGCGCATGAGAACGGTCTGGAACCGGCCTCAGCTCCCGCGGGTGGATCGGCGGCGGCGGCTCCGGCGCGCTCCACCGTTCTGGATGAGACGCTTCTAGATGAGCCGGAGTCCCCGCGGCCGCCCCGGTATCGAAAACGTTCGCCGCTTCTTTGTCCGCTAGGTCGATTTTCACGGCAATGATGTAATCGCCGATAACCAAACGATCGCCATTGCGCAATCTGTGCGGCCCCTGCATCCGGCTCGGCGCATCGTTCAGGAAAGTTCCATTGAGCGACACATCGTGCAACACAAATCCTCCGTCCTCATACCGGATCTCGCAATGCTTGCCGGATATGACGCGGTTCGGATCGGGAAGAGTCCAATCGAGAGACGAATCGCGGCCGATGTCTATCCCACGCCGGCCGGAAACAGTAACGCTGGTTGGTCCCCCATCCGGCAGGTTCGTATGGTTTTCGATCGTAAGGCTCAGCGTCATGTCATCAAGAGTCCCGCCTCCTTGACCGTGCGGCGGCGCCAGCTATTGCACCGGGCCGGTTTGTGCGATGTGCACACCTTCCGCGAGCCAGCGGCACTGCATCGCGACGCGTTCCCCAGCCGGGAATGCTTGGCTCGCAAGAATCAAGGCTACGCGGACCGCCTGCGCTGTCAAGTGCTGCGGCACAACCACCGGAATTTGCGTCATCATAGGCAACGTCCCGCCCGCCCAACCCGCCGCGAGACACACCCAGGTGCCGCTGCTTTTTGTGTTGCCTTTTGTCCCGCGATCAACCGCATGAAGGCGGTTGGACTCGTCCGGCTCGCGAACCCAGGCTTCCGCGGCCGCGATCTGGACATCTTCTTCATGCCGGAGCTGATCGGTTTGCCGCAGACATCGACATCCCCACCATACGGCCTCCCGCCTCGGCAGCAAATAGGCACAGAAAGAAAGCCCGGCCCTCAAATCACGACGATCGGAAAGCATTTTTATAAAGTCGAGACTTAGCTCTTCGCTTGGCTCGACGCCGACATCGCCGATCGCGGTCGGAAATGTTGCGAAAAGATCCTTTGCGGCCACAAAACGCAGGCGTGACATCACAAATAACCTCAGTTGATCTTGATGACCGCGGCGGCGAGATTAATCAACGCGCCTCCCGAAACGTCTGTTTTCGCCGTCGATTGCACCGTGACCATCGGTGCGTTGATCGTGATCTGAGTAGGTTCCATCGTGATCGTGCTCGCCCCGACTGTAAGGGTGATCTTTTTCATAGCCGTGATATTCTGACTGCCATTTATATCGACTGTCTGGTTCCCGCTCTGGATCGCGAGCTCGTCGTTACCGTGTTTCAGCGTGGTTTTTCGTGCGGTGTCCGAATTCGACGCGCTTTCACCAATTTCAACGGTTTGGATATGCCGAATGACGACTTCGTGGTCCTTTTCGCCATGCATTTTAATCTTCTCGGAGCCCTTCTTGTCCTCGAACATGAACTCGTTGTAGCCGCCGTGCCCTTTCGACGAGTCGGACTTCAGACCCGACTGCGTCTTGTTTGCGGGCATTTCATAAGGATATCTGTTGTCGCCGTTGTAGACCGCGCCCGTCACAATCGGACGATCCGGATCTCCCTCTAGGTACTCGACGATGACTTCCTGTCCGATGCGGGGAATGATGTGCCCGCCCCACCCGGGGCCAGCCCAGACCTGAGCGACGCGCACGCGGCACGATTGCTTTTTCTTGCGGTCCCAGTAGAAGCGGACCAGGATCCGGCCGTACTTGTCAACATCGATCTCTTCGCCCTTATTCCCCTCCTCGGCAACGACCTTCGCCGTTTGCGGACCATGGACAAGCGGCCGCGGGGTAATCAGGGGTGCCCGGAAACTGATATCGCTCGGAATAAATTCATAAGAGCCGGAATAGGTCTTTTCGTTCCCCGAAGCGGCTGAACGATAGGATTCCGACGCATAGCTATGCGAGGCGCGCAGGATCAAATATTCCTTGTTCTCGGAACCCTGGGGATGTTTTTCGATCGTCACCAAGCCACCTGAGAAGAGGCTTATGGAATCGCCTTCCGCGTAGCGGCGCTGGTCCATCGCCTGTTCAGCGTCCAAGCGTATTTTTGCATAAGTCTCGCCATCTTTTTTCTTTTTGAACTTGCCTGGATAATCGTAGATTTCCATTTTTGATTTACTGTAGCTTGCCGAGCCTTCCGCATCGCCTTTCAGATCGGCATTGGGCTGCAGATAATCATAATCGTTTAACTCGAATTTTCCGCTGCGGAAACGCCGTTCGGGTGACCAACGGAAGACATGCTCCTGGTCGCGCCGGGCTTGCCTTTCATCCCTAATAAATGGCAATTTCGCGTGGCCCGGAACACCGTTATGCGACGATTTCCCGTCGGCGAGGACAAGCGTGTGCTTGTCTTTGGAATGTTCGAAGAAATAGTAGATTCCATGCTGTTCCATGAGGCGCGACACGAAGGCCAAGTCTGTCTCCCGGTACTGCACGCAATATTCGAGTTCCGGAAAGGTCCCGCTCGTAGCCACGCGAAAATCGGAAAATCCCCTGTCCCTGAAAACTGTTTCGATAATGTCCGGCGCCTTCTGGTTCTCGAAGATGCGGCAATTGCTCGTGCGCGACAGCAGCCATAGCCACGGCCGCAGGGTCAATCGATAACTGAAGAGATCGGTCTGGGCGCCAAGCCCCTGCGCTTCCACAAGTACCCCGTTGAAGATCCGGTTGGGCTCTTCGTAAGTTTTGAATGTCAAGGAACAATTTTTGCCAATTGCTTTGTCGAAATCGATGCCCGCCTGCTCGCTCAGCGCTTCGATGCGGAAGTCGAACAGCTCGCTGAGCCCTTCCATTCCATCGAAGCGGAGCGCGACGAGCACGTCCTTGCCGAGCGGCGTGTCCAAGGACGCGATGCGTTTGTCCTGGGTGAGAGTCATGCAAACCTCTGGAGCACTTCCTCTTGCTTGACGATAACTAATGATCGAGACATAGTCGAGTGTTCAAACACTTGAGTTGGGCGGATAGCTCACTTCGGCGGCCATGCCAGCGTCTCCCCGAAGCCGGAGTGAATTCTGAAATGATGAGAGCCGCCGATTTGGAACAACTTGCGGTGCAGTTGGAAAGCGTTTGCGCGGAACCGTTCCTGCTCGCAAAGACATGAGTTGGCGTTCGATGGCCGCTCTTTCGCTCGAAGCTCTTACGGCGCCGGTATCCGCGGCCAATCCTTGCGGCCAAGATCTCGATCTCGCGGGGGACTCCAATTACATGAACTTCATGGCGGCCGCCGAGGGTCTCCTGCCCAGAACATTCTACTATCCGGACGACGACGGCGATCCTTCGCTCCGCAATAAGCCATTCGATCGAACAACGGTCGATTTCGCTTCGCAGTACGAGATCATGGCCGGCCTCATCAGGAGAAGTTGTGATCTGCGCCTTGTCGTGCTGCTCGCGAAGTTTCGCATCCTTGACCGCGATCTTACCGGCTTCGTCCAAGCCGTCGAGGCTCTCGCGCTCTTGCTGGAGCAGCATTGGGAAACGGTTCATCCGCGCGGCGGCGGCGGCGATTTCACGGTCCGCGTGGCCATCGTGCAATCGCTCGACGATATGGTGCCGGTCATTTTGCCACTGCATTACGTGCCTTTCTTCGCGCACAGGCACGCCGGCCCAGTGAGCTACCGCAGCCACCTTCTTGCCGAGGGCGAGGCGGCCCCGCGCGGCGACGAGGACAAGCTCGATCTCGCTTTGATCAAGCGCGCCTTCGCGGACGTCGAACTGGCGACGCTGATTGAGCGGCGCGACCAGTTCAAGCGCCTTGGCACGGCGCTGGCCAGGATCAATGCCATATTCGTCAAAAATATCGGGCAAGCCGAAGCCGTTGCTTTTCAAAAGCTCGCTCCGCTTGCCGAAAAGATCCGAGCTTTGCTCGACGCCCATGTCGTGACGCGCGATCCTTCGGCCGGCGAGACGGACGCTTCCGCCGGCGCTGACGGAGGAACTGACGGCGAGACGCAGGCGATTGCGCAGGTCGGCGACATCAAAAGTTTCGCGGACGCCGCAGCCGCGCTCGCCGCGATCGCCACATATTTCGTGCGGTTCGAGCCCTCGAACCCAGCTCTCCTTTTGGTCCGCCAGGCCGAGCAGTTGATCGGCAAATCGTTTCTTGAGGCGATCCGCCTGCTCGTTCCTTCGCATGCCGAGACGGCGGCGGTGCAGATTGGAAGGGCGCAAGGTTTCAATCTCCCCCTCGAACGGCTTTCGGAGTTTGCTTCCCCCGAAGTGGATACCGAGGCTCCCGCCGCCAGCGAAACAATTTTCACGGTCACGACGCGCGATGGTGCTTTGCAATTGCTCGCCAAGGTTGGGGCATTTTATCAGCGTGCCGAGCCATCGAGTCCGGTCTCCTTTTTGACCGAGCGGGCGCGGACACTCACCGGCCGGGATTTTCTGGGCCTGTTGAAGGACATGCTGCCGCCAGACGCGCTGAAGACGCTGGACGGGAAGTAGCGGCCAGCCTGTATCGTGACTGAACGCTCCGGGCTCGGGCCGGTCGAGCTTTGCGGCACGGTCGCCTCCTCTTTAATTGCGTGGTGAATCCGCTGGAATGGCGCGAAGGCCAGCGATCCTGCCGTTCGCCGCGATGCGGATCCACCCGGCTACAACGCCATGTTCGAAAGTGACTTTAAAGACATCGCCGCCATTCTGGGGGCCGACGAAAGAAACGTCCAAAGCGCGCCGGCCTCGGACGGGGTCCGGTGCGGCTGGGTGGTGACCACGTCATCCCTTTGGCCCAATGGTACGCCGAATTTCATGGCGCTCTAGTTTCCAAGCTCTTGCTAAATCACTCTCCTTTCCACCGGTAAGTTCCAGACACCTAGCAATGACTCTATCGGGAATACCAAACACCACTTCCCTTGGGGGGAATGCCTCCCGGTTCATATAAAATTTATCTATATGTACGTCCACGTGAGCGCGGGGAATATAGTATTCCATATACAATTTCAGCTCGTATTCTTTTTCGAACTGCTGGATAACCTTCGCTCGATATTCAGGCTTTGGACCTAGATATCGCCTAACCAGTTCAAGAACCTTACCTTTAAACGAGGGCTTGTTACCGATAGCTTCTACGTTGGCCCGCATTTCACGGCGCTGATTCTCGATCTCTTCGGCCCCCTCGGTGGCGAGTTTACTCAGGTTGTCTAGCGCTTTAGCGGCAGTCTCATGCTGCGTAGCGCCGCCCGGAGCGGTTCCAGCGGCGTATACCCCCGCGGCGGTGCGCTGCGCCACTACTCCCGCGATGGCTGCTATTCGTTCTATTTCCTTAGGCTCCAAAGCGAGCTTCAAACCTTTCGTTAGCCTGTCAACAAGTTTAATCACAGGCTCAGCACCGGGAAGGATCCCGAGTACGATTCTAACCAATTGGTAGGTCACATTCGCGCCCAAACGATCCTCAGGAATGGTGGAATAGTCCCTGAACTTATCGATAGCGCGGTGTATAGCGGCACCTAGGTCAGTGTGCATCTGTGCCCAGGTGCTGTAACAGTCCGTAACGTAATCCTGAGCATCCGTATAGTCCTTTGAGACAGATTTGGCCGGCCGGATTGTGCTGGCGAACGCGGATGGTGCCGGAGTCTGGTAGTAATCGATGAACCGAATGCCCAGGTCACTCAACCGCTTTGTGACCCCAGTGGACTGCCCGCCGGCGTTCATGACGACTAGCCGAACCGAGGGCGGCCACCCGCGGCCCGTCTTCAAACACCGGCGCGAGTGCTCTAGCAGCCCCAGGATTCGGGACTGATGCGGCAGCTGTTTCATGTTTTGTACCTTGACGATCATGCGGTCCAGGTACTGACCCAAGTTGACTGTCGGGTCGATTGCGGTCGCACCGCTGACGTTGCTCTGGCTAGCGTATGATTTGTTGTCGAGGATAAGCAGGTCTTCGGGGGCCCGCCGGAAGGCGAGCCCATCTGCGCCGCTGGCGTTGGCCCGGTGGCCTTTGTCTCCGCTTGGGCCGTCCACGAAGAAGTAGCCCTGCTCGCCCCAGTAAAAGCCCATTTGTTGTTCGCCGTGGAAGTCGCGGCTCTTTGTGGAAGGGGAAGGTACGTTGGCCATAGGGCTGCTCCTTGAAGAATCGTTGATGTGCCAGCCGCTCAGTAAATTAGTAGGGTGCCCCCGGTCCGTGCGGCAGGGCACGTCGCGCTTAGAGTTCCTGCCTGCGATTGAGTTGGAAAATAGATGGAACCTTCGTTCTGCGCAGAGACCATTTTGGCGAATGTGCGAGCGACCCCGTTATGCTCATTCACACCCCAAAGCATCCTCCCCTAAAAAGCCTGAAAACACCAAGGCTAATTCAAAACGCCATTTTCCGCACCCCCTGATCAGGGGGCGCGGAGTTTGAAATTCGCTCATAAGTTCGCACTAGCTCATGGCAATGTGCTGTGCGCCGTCTTCGGCACCGCCCCGACCTCCTCCCACCGGGGCAAACGGCCGAAGACGGCGCGGCAAGCCGCACCATGAGCGAGTACGGACTGGCACCAGCGATAGAGGAGTCTTAAGTTTGTGACGGCTTACCGAAAGCCAATCCGGCGGGAGAGACGAAAAAATATTTTTTAACCCTATCGCCGGTTTAGCTCCCAACGCGCCGCTATCTGGTTAGGCGCCGGGCGGTTCCCCTGCTCCTAGCTCATGGCAATCTGTTGCGCGCCGTCTTCGACACCGCTTCGGTCTCCTCCCCCGGGAAAAACGGCCGAAGGCGGCGCGGCAAGCCGCACCACGAGCGAGTCCGGACCGGCATCCAATAAGTGGGCTGCAAAATCCGCGATTGACCCGGACAAATTTTAAGGACAACCTGAGGGTTCCTGGCATCTATGCTTTAGCTCACGCCTTGCCTCGGCGCAGGCAACGAAAGGCAGGATTACAATGGCAGGTGACAGCGGTCAGAAATTCATTGGACGCAACCGCCCGCCGCGGGTGCAGATCAGCTATGACGATCCCTATGACGCCGAGCGCAAGATCGAGTTGCCCTTCGTCATGGGCGTGCTCTCCGATCTCTCCGGCCCGGCGCCAGGAGTCGAGAAGCCGGAGGTCGCCGATCGCGTCTTCCTCGATATCGACATGGACAATTTCGGAAACCGGATGGCGGCGATCGAGCCCGGCACGTCCTTCCAGGTGCCAAACAAGCTCGGCGACGAGGCCGGAGAAAAGTTGTCCTTGAGCCTGCGTTTCAAGAAAATCGAGGATTTTGGTCCGGCAGCCGTCGCACGTCAGGTTCCGGCGCTCGCGAAATTGCTTGAGGCGCGCGATCAGCTCGCCAATCTCATGCGTTATATGGACGGCAAGGTCGATGCCGAAAGCCAGTTAAAAAAATTGCTGAGCGACAAGGAATTGATGGCGGCTCTCAGCAATAGGAAGACTGAGACGAGCGAACCGGACAAGACGGCTTAAACGGCCGGGGGTGGAAAATGTCTGATGTCAGTAACTCTTCGCAACAAACCGGTGAGACCGCGCCCAAGGTCGAGACGCGTGATGTCGACGAATTCGCGAGCCTTTTGAAGCAGAGCTTTAAACCGCGCACGGAGCGTGCCGGGGCGGAGGTCGAAAACGCGGTGGCGACGCTCGTCACCCAGGCGCTCGCCGATCAAAGCGTCATCAAGGACGATGTCCTCGACACGATCGAATCGATGATCGCGCGCCTCGACGAGAAACTCAGCGCGCAGATGAACGAGATTCTGCACGCGCCCGAGTTCCAGAAGCTCGAGAGCACCTGGCGAGGCCTGCATTATCTCGTCTTTAATTCCGAGACCGACGCGCAGCTCAAGATCCACGTCATCAATGTGTCGAAGAGCGAGATTTATAAAAATCTCAAGCTCTATCCCGGCGCGCGCTGGGACCAGAGCCCATTCTTCAAGAAGGTCTATGAAACAGAATACGGCCAGCTCGGCGGCGAACCTTACGGGTGCCTCATCGGCGATTACGAGTTCAGCCACCTGCCGGCCGATGTGCAGCTGTTGCGCGACTTGAGCAAGATCGCCGCGGCCGCGCATGCGCCATTCTTTGCCGCGGCCGACCCGACCCTGATGGGCATGGACAGCTGGAACGAGCTGATGAATCCGCGCGATCTCAGCAAGCTTTTCGATACGCCGGAATATGCGGCGTGGAAGGGCTTTCGCGACGCCGAGGATGCGAAATATGTCGGCTTGTGCATGCCAAGGGTTCTCGCCCGGCTGCCTTATGGCGCCAAGTCGGAGCCGGTCGAGGAATTCGCCTTCGAGGAAGATACCGACGCGCACAAAGGCGAGAAATACGGCTGGATGAATGCCGCCTATGCGATGGCGGTGAACATCAATCGAGCCTTCAAGGACTACGGCTGGTGTACGCGTATCCGCGGCGTCCAATCTGGCGGCGAGGTCATCAATCTGCCGACCCACACATTTCCGACTGATGACGGCGGCGTCGATCTCAAATGCCCGACGGAGATCGCGATCAGCGACCGTCGCGAGCACGAGCTAGCAAAGTCGGGCCTGATCCCCTTGATCCATCGCAAAAACACCGACAAGGCGGCCTTCATTGGCGCGCAATCGGTCTACAAGCCGAAGAAATACGAAGGAAAGAATGGGGTGGAGGCAACGGCCTCCGACAATCTCAAGGCGCGGCTGCCCTATATGTTCGCCGTCTCGCGCTTCGCTCATTATTTGAAATGCATGGTGCGCGACAAGATCGGTTCTACCAAGGAAACCGAAGAGCTGCGCATTTGGCTGCAGGAATGGATCACGCAATATGTCGATGGCAACCCTCTTGGTTCTACGGAAGCCGTCAAGGCGCGCAGGCCGTTGGCCGATGCCCGCGTCGATATCTTCCCGGACGAGGAAAATCCAGGCTATTACGCCGCCCGTTTTTATCTGCGGCCGCATTATCAGCTCGAAGCGATGGACATTGGTCTTAGTCTCGTGTCGCGGCTGCCTGCGATGCCGAAGTAACACGCTTCGGCAAGTGGACATTGATACTTGGTTATATAAAAAGCAGCTATGGTTATCGAAGATTCAGTTGTGTGGACTGCAAAAAAGCAGTCGATATTAGCAAAGGAGGTAGTTATGTCTGGGGATATTTTTCTGAAACTGACCGGCGCCGACGGCGAAAGCCAAAAAGACGGCCATAAGGATGAAATAGAGCTTGAATCCGTCAGCTGGGGTGGTTCCAACCCCACATCGTTTGCCCATGGCGGCGGCGGCGGCGTCGGTAAAGTACAATTACAGGACGTCCACTTTACCAAGTCAATTGATAAGTCGAGCGGCATACTTTACAATTTCTGCTGTAACGGCAAACACGTCGACAAGGCGGTCTTCACCTGCCGCAAAGCGGGTGAGAAACCGCAGGATTATCTGAAGGTCACACTCACCGACGTGATGGTGTCATCATTTTCCCTCGGGGACAGCCACGGAGGTCTCCCCCACGAGAGCATTTCCCTCTCCTATGCCAAGATCAAGGGAGAATACAAGCCACAAAAGAAAGATGGCACCTTGGATTCCCCCATCGATTTTGGTTGGAACGTCAAGGAACACAAGGCGCCGGACTAATTCGGCGTTTCCGGCGCGCCATCGGAGTCCTGGTGCGCCGGGAGTCGTTCTGCCCGAGCGGTCATTCGTCCCCCGTTCTCACGCCGATCAACATTCATTGTTCGTTCCAACAAGCCCTATTGTCTTCATTTGAGTGCGAACGGGGAACCCGCGAGAAGGATCATGGCGGCAAAGCCCTCGCCGGTTTTTTTGCGGCATATGGCGAGGGGGTTGGAACTGTTCGAGGCTGACGAAGAAGTCTTCGGCGAGAGGACGCCAATCGGACATTTCGAATGCGCAAGAAATCAGAAGAGGCTGGTCGGCGGAATGGGGCGCTCGCGCCGTGTTTGTCCAACCCGACGCGCGGCCGATCATGCGATTCTCGGTCATAGGTTCGACGGCTGCGCTGTCGCGCTGCGGGCATGGAACAGGTTATGAGACGTATGAGATTGCGAAGTGGGTCCGCGAAGGCCGCGATGTTAGCGCTCGAAGTCCTGGTCGCCGGATAAGCGCTCGAAGACGAATACGCCTTTCACCGTCGGGCGGCGGAAGCGGCGGAAGAGCGAATGCCAAGGAATCGCTCGGCGAGATCGCGCCAGGGCGCCGGTGCGCCTATCCAGAACACTGGTTCAAGGAATAGAACGTCAGCCTGGCCGACGATCTGCCGGGGTCGCCGGGTTTGCCAGCAAGCAGCGGCGCAATTCGCTCCCATTGTGCATTGCGTATTGCGATATGGATCGAGGCCGACCTCCGTTTTTCGGCGTTGAATCAAATTTCGCAGCTCAGGAGAACCCGTTTAAATGAGTCAGATGCCAACACGCCCGAGGAAAAATCGCCTCAGTCCGCCCTTCATGCATGCGTTTCGAAGCGCGCACGAGAAGAAGGACGCCAAACAAATGCTCGACCTGCGTGATGCCGCCGGCGAACGGGTGATCGCCGCCCGCCGTGCCGCCGTCCGCACAACGATCAGCGAGCCGCATCTACGCCGCGAAGTCGCGCGCGACCTCGAGGCCCTGGTAAACGCGGTCGCCCTGGAATCGACCGAAGATTTATCGGCGTTCGAGGCGGTCCGCAAATCCGTCTTGAACTACGGGCTTCCCGATATCGTTCATCGCAGCATCGATGAATCCTCTGTCGATCATATCAGCGCGGACATAAAATCCGCGCTCCTCGATCACGAACCGCGCCTCGTCGCAGGAACGATCGACGTCTCCCGCGATACGGGGCTCGACAAGGCCGAGCTCAAAATCCGCTTCGTCGTTCGGGCCGAGCTCATGTGCCATCCGGTCAACGTTCCGGTCGAATTCATCGCGGATGTCGAAATGGCCAGCGGCAATATATTGTTCAAGCCGGCGTAGACATGAACCAGGAATTTCTCGATCATTACAACCGTGAGCTCAAGCTGCTTTACGAGCAAGCGGGTGAATTTGCCGAACAATACCCGGGCGTCGCTGAACGGTTGGGGGGACTCGCCGATGACCGCATCGATCCGATGATCGGTGGCCTCCTCGAAGGCGCGGCTTTTCTTGCGGCGCGCGTGCAACTCAAACTCAAACACGAATTTCCCGAGTTCACCAATAATCTGCTCGAGCAGCTGGTCCCCAATTATCTCGCGCCGACTCCCTCCGTCCTTCTGGTCAGGGCGACTCCCCTTTTCGGCGACGCCGCCCTACGGGATGGGCAGACGATCCCACGTGGTTCCTATCTCGACGCAACCTACCGCGAACTCGACCGCCAAGTCGCCTGCCGGTTTCAGCTCGCATCCAAGATCACCCTCTTGCCTTTTGACATCACCGGTGCTGACTATTTCGGTTCGCCGGGACCGCTCCAGGCGCTCGGCGTTCCAGTTGGAGCGAATGTGCTCGGCGGATTGCGGCTGTCGCTGCGCCACCGCATCGCCGCCCGGGTCGAGGACGAGCCGCCGGAAGGCGAAAATGCCGACAAGCCGGATTTCTGGTTCTCGGGGATTCGCGTACCCGAACTGCCGGTTCACATCCTCGGTCTGGAATCTGACGCGATTACCCTCTACGAACAGATATTCGGCAATCGTGTTGGCCTATACTTCCGCTATGTGGATGAATTCGGAGACCCCGTCGTCGTCGCGGCCGCTCCGGATTTGATCGAGCGAATCGGTTTCGACGCCTGCGAGACCTTATTTCCCCGGAACGATCGAATCTTCACGGGATTTGAATTGGTTCGCGAATATTTCACCTTCCCCCGTAAGTTCCTCGGCTTTCGCCTGACCGGCCTGACCACAATTCTCGCCCGCCTGCCGGCGCGCTTGATAGATGTCGTCTGCTGCTTCAACGAAGTCAATCCCCGCCTGCAAACAGCGGTTACGCCGGCGATGTTCTCGCTTTATGCGGCGGCGGCGATCAATCTCTTCGAGAAGACGACCGATCGCGTGCAGATCAAACCAAACCGACACGAACATCATATCGTGCCGGACAGGAGCCGCTATCTCGACTACGAGCCGCACCGGATTCTGAGCGTGCAGGCCCATTACCACGGTGGGACCGGCACAGCGCCAGTGCAGCCGCTTTATTCATCCGATGCAGAGAGTGGATCGCGCGGCAAGCTCTATTACACGATCCGGCGGATGCCGCGTGGACGCACCGCCCGGGAAAAACAATATGGATTGGCGGCAGATTATGTCGGCACGGATATGTTTATCTCCCTCGTCGAGCCTGCCGGCATGGCCGGGGAGTCGTCGGTCGCCGAGCTCAGCATTCGCGCGCTTTGTTCCAATCGGCATTTGACCGAGCATTTGCCGGTCGGGCAGGGTGGCGCGGATTTTCGGCTGCTCGACAACGTGGCGATCGGCCTGCATTGTCTCGCAGGTCCGACACCGCCCCGCGAAGCCATCGTGTCGCAGTTGAAAAGCCGCACCGAGACCGCCTATGCCGGGACTGTCGCCTGGCGGCTCATCAATATGCTGAGCCTCAACCATCTCGGGCTCGTCGAACGGGGCGCTGGGCGGAACGCGCAAGGCTTGCGGGAAACCCTTTCGATGTTCGCCGATCTCTCCGACAGCGCGACGGAGCGTCGCATCCGTGGGGTGCGCAGTGTAGATAGCCGTCCGGTCGTTCGCCGGGTCCGCCAAAGCGGTGGCGTGGGTGTTGCGCGCGGTGTCGAGATCACGGTGACGATCGATGAAAAGGCCTATGAAGGCAGCGGCATATTTCTCCTCGGCTCGGTGCTCGATCATTTCTTCTGCGAGTATGCCGGCTTCAATCATTTCACCGAAACGGTCATTCGCAGCGTCGAGCGCGGCGAGATCATGCGGTGGCCGGTTCGCATCGGATCACGGAGATCGTTATGATCCCGTCGGCAATCGAGAGGGAGCCATGGCGGTTCGATTTCTTCGCCGTTCTTCGCTGGCTAGAACGGACCCACCCTGAACGCCCTCGGATCGGCGATGCCGCTTCGCTGCGCGAGGAATATGCCATGCTCGGCCAGGACCCATTCATGGACTTTCCGGCTTCGACCTTGAGCAAGTTCGAAGGCGAGGCTTCCGGCTGCTCGCGGATCCAAACGAAATTCTTGGGATTACTCGGCCCGCAGGGGGCGTTGCCGCTCGCCACGACCGAGGAGGCCTACGGTTGGTTCCTCGCCCGCGACGACGCATTTCCACGTTTCCTCGACATCATCAATCATCGTTTCCTGCAGCTGTACTTTCGGGCCTGGGCGGATGCAAGGCCGATCGCCCAACACGACCGGCCCGACGAGGACCGCTTCGAAGCCTATGTCGGCGCACCGATCGGCATCGGTTCACCCATATTCCGAAATCTCGACTTCGTTTCTGACCGCGCCAAATTGGGGTTTGCCGGACTTCTAGGGTCACAGGCTAAATCCGCTGCGCGCCTGAGCGCCTGTATCCGCGGCCATTTCAACGTGGATACCGAGATCACGGAATTCGTCGGCTCGCGATTGATTCTCGACGCCCGCGATCGCTCAAGGCTTGGCGCCGGGACCCTTGGCGCCGATATACTTATCGGCGCCAGCTTCTATAGCGTGCAGGATAAGATTCGCATTCGTGTCTACGTAAATGATATGAAAGGTTACCGCCGCTTCCTTCCCGAGGGAGACAATAGCGAGCCGTTCGTAGACATGGTGTTTTTCTATGTCGGCGACGAAATCGATTGGGATCTCGAGCTCGCGATCCCGGCGAAATCGGTCGAGCCAGTGAAGCTCGGCCAAACCGGCGACCTTGGCTGGACGACGTGGATCGCGCCGGACTGGGCCGCGTCCGAGACCTATCGTTGCGACGCAAGGTTTAATCCCGCCGAGAGAATGCGTGCGAAGCGGGCGAAGGCATCGACACGACACACGGCGGCTGGGGCGGGAAATGGCTGAGATCAGTCTCGAGGCAGTGACCGGAAAACTGAATAGGGTCGGCTACGAAACCTTCATCCAGGCTTTGCGGCATGCAAAAGGCGCGGGCAACCGCAACCTCGAATTGGCGCATTGGCTCGCGCATATTCTGCAGAAGGAGCGCAGCGACCTCTGCCTCACCGCCGATCATTTCAAGCTCGATCGCGCGAAGCTCGCGTCCGATATCGCGCGGACCGTCGATGGTTTTCGGCGCAACGAGACTGAAATGCCCGGCGTCTCGAACACCGTGATTGATCTGCTCGATCGCGGCTGGCACTATGCGACTCTGTTTTTCGGGGAAACGCAGATTCGTACCGGCCATATTCTCGCCGGCGCTTTGAAGTCGCTTGAATTGCGGCGAGCCTTCACTTCTCTCTCGCCGGAATTCGCCAAGATCCCCGCCGACGGGTTGACCGGCGAGCACCGCACGCTCTGGGCCGGTTCCGAGGAGGAAAACCTTCAGCCCATCGACGGCTCAGGGCTGCGCGCCGCTGCCGCTCCCGGCGCCGCTGCCGCTGCCGCGAAGGGGACGACAGCGCTCGACCGCTTTTCGCAGGATCTCACCCTCAAGGCAGCTTCCGGGGAGCTCGACCCGGTCCTTGGACGAGACGGCGAGATTCGTCAAATCATCGATGTCTTGATGCGGCGGCGGCAGAATAATCCGATTCTCACCGGCGATGCCGGCGTCGGCAAGACCGCCGTGGTCGAAGGCCTGGCGCAGAGAATCGCCGCGGGCGATGTGCCGCCGCCTTTGCGCGACGTGCGCCTTCACGGCCTCGACATCACCTTGATGCAGGCCGGCGCCTCGATGAGAGGCGAATTCGAGCAGCGTCTGCGCTCCGTCATCGACGAAGTGCAGGCGTCGCCGAAGCCGATCATTCTTTTCATCGACGAAGCGCATACGCTGATCGGCGCGGGCGGCGCCGCCGGCACCGGCGACGCGGCGAATATCTTGAAACCGGCTCTGGCGCGCGGCACCTTGCGCACGATCGCAGCGACCACATGGTCGGAATATCGCCAATATTTCGAAAAGGACCCTGCGTTGACCCGAAGGTTCCAGCCGGTGCAGATCGACGAACCCGATGCCGCGCGCTGCTGCATCATGTTGCGCGGCGTCCTCGGTCCGATGGAAACCCATCACAAGGTTCGCATATCCGACGCGGCGATCGTCGCCGCCGTGCAGCTCTCCCATCGCTATATTCCGGCGCGAAAATTACCCGACAAGGCGGTGAGCCTGCTCGACACGACCTGCGCGCGCGTCGCGATCAGCCAAAGCGCGACACCTGCCGCGATCGCGGACACCCGGGTCGCGCTTGCGGCGCTGGCGAACGAAAAGGCCGCCCTCGTCGCCGATGCCGATCTCGGCGCGACGAACGACGAGCGCATCGCCGCGATCGGCGCGGAGACCGCGACGCTCAACGAAAAGCTGGCAGGCCTCGAAGCCGGCTATGCCGGGGAGCAAAGGCTTGTCGATGACATTCGCGGCCTTCGCGACGAGCTGCACGGGGCGGGAGAGGGCATCGCAGCAACACGTTCGACCCTGCAGGACAAGTTCGCGGCGCTCGCTGCGATCAATCCGGAAAAGCGGATGATTCACGCCCATGTCGATGAACAGGCCGTTGCCTCCGTCGTTTCCGATTGGACCGGTATTCCGGTGGGCCGGATGGTGAAGGACGAGATCGAGAATGTGTTGCGCCTGCCCGAAATCCTGAACAAGCGGGTGATCGGCCAGTCGCATGGGCTTGCGATGATCGCCAAGCGCATCGAGACGAACCGGGCGAGGCTCGACAATCCCGGTAAACCGATCGGTGTTTTCATGCTCTGCGGCCCCTCCGGCGTCGGCAAGACCGAGACGGCGCTTGCGCTCGCCGAGGCGCTTTATGGCGGCGAGCAGAACATCATCAGCATCAACATGTCGGAGTTCCAGGAGGCGCATACCGTCTCGACCTTGAAAGGCGCGCCGCCCGGCTATGTCGGCTATGGCGAAGGCGGACGCCTGACGGAAGCCGTGCGGCGAAAGCCCTATAGCGTCATTCTGCTCGATGAGATCGAGAAAGCACACCCCGACGTGCATGAGATATTCTTTCAGGTCTTCGACAAAGGCGTCATGGAGGACGGCACCGGGCGGCGGATCGATTTCAAGAACACCCTCATCATCCTGACCTCGAACGTCGGGACCGACCGCATCATGGAGCTTTCCGCCGATCCGGCTTATGGGGAGAATGCGGAGGCGCTGGCGGCGGCGATGCGCCCCAATCTTCTGCGTGTCTTCCCCGCCGCGCTGTTGGGCCGCATCGTGACGATTCCCTATTTTCCTCTGTCGCCGGATGTTCTCGGCGGCATCGTGCGGCTGCAGCTCGATCGGATCGGCAAGCGTATCCGCGAGGCTCACGCCGCGACCTTCGCCTACGACGACGCGGTCGTCGAACATATCGTCTCGCTCTGCAATGATCCAGACTCGGGCGGCCGCATCATCGACAATATCATCACCAACACGCTGTTGCCCGCGTTGTCGCGCGAGTTCCTAAAACGCTCGCTCGCCAAGGAGGAGCTTAAGGAAGCGCGGGTGACGATCGCGGATCGGGCCTTTTCCTATGCTTGGGGGTGACGTGGCGGAGCGCACCGCGGAAAACCCTCGCCGCATGGGAGATAATCGGGGCCTGGACATCGACCGCCTCGATGCGCCGGGACCATTGGCGGCCCCAACGATGGCCGCATGGCGACCAATCCCAGCGAGGATCCCTATTCACCCTATACTGTTATCGGACTACAACGAGACGTGCATGCGAGATTCTCTCCCGATTTCGTCGCAACCGATGTGATCGAGGAACAAAGCGCGCAGGTTGACAAGATCATCTCGGACTCGAACCGCTCGACAGCGACGTGAAGCGTCGTCTCGCGTGGCGGCATGGCTCGCCTACTTCATCATCAATCCGAATTTCGCCATTTCCGCGAGCGCTTGCGGCATGCGTGCCGCCGCGGCCTCCTCAGCGACGCCGGTTTGCTTTGCCATCTCCGTGGCAAGCGCTGCGCGGGTGCGGCTTCCGTCCATCAGAGTTATGAAGGTGCGACTCGTCGCATCGTCAATCCTAACCGGCTTGTGGCGGAGCGAAGCAAGAACCGTTTCGCCTTGCGCCGCCTGGACAGGCGCCAATGGACTAGCAATCGGATGCTCCCCGGGAATCAGGCTGAAGCGCAATGGCTCGGTGATAAAGCTAACGATCCTTGCCACGAAAAGGCGCAGCAAAGGCTCGGCGAGATTCGGATGGCTTTCGATGTCATCGACCGGGATGCTCGATGGAAAGGCCGCGCCGAGCCGGGTGAGAAAATCCGCGAAATATGAATCGCGCGTCTCTATTTCCGCGCCGTTGCCCGCGCGAAAGACGAAAGTGCGTGGCCTGTCTGCCTCGGGCGCCAGAAGCTCTATTTCGGCGTTCGCCCAGAGCCTGCTCAGACGGTGTGGCACCAAGTGCCGATCAATGTCTTTTCCGGCGCGACAAAAAATTGATCTGCGGAAACGGCGCATGCTGGCAAAATCCATCAGCTGCTCGAAACGTCCCCAATCGCCTAGACTATCCGGCTCGGCCACGGCGAATTTCGCTGAAGGAAACCAGGCTTCCGTGCTGAGATCAGTCTTGGCGTCGCCGAGATATTCGAGGTTTTCGGCGCGTGCCGCTTCGATCACATCGCGCAGATACTGCGGCTCGTAGATTGCGCCAAGCTCGTCGTGGAAAAGCACCTCCGGCGGACGTTTCAACATGTCTCGCGCCTCGTCGATCAAAGCTTTCTGGAGAGGATCGGCCTCCGACCAGAATTCGATTTGGCGGATGAGAACCGCGCGCGCCGCGCTGAGTTTTTCACCCGGATCATCGAGGCCGCGTGTCCCATCGAGCAGGAGATCGCGCAAGACCTCACGCATGCGGCAGCCGGGGAAAGCGTTGTAACTGATGAAGGCGAGCCCATCCGAACGTAGACACCTCCCAACAAGCCGCATCAAAGCCGCACGCACCGGCGCCGGAACCCAGGCATAAACGCCATGCGCGACGACATAGTCGAACTCTCCGGGAACGACACCGGCTTGCATGATATCTTGCGCTCGAAGCGTGACATTAGCGAGGCCTGATGCTTGCGCCGTCGCGCGGCCCTGCGCGATCGGGGCCTCGGCGAGATCGATTCCAACAAACTCAGACGCTGGCGCGCCGAGCGCCATGCTCATCAGATTGACGCCCTCGCCGCAGCCGATTTCGAGCACACGGCAGGCGCGAAAAGGCGCGAAGCTTCGGCCAACCAAGGCCGCGAACGCGCCGAGTGTCGCTGGATGCGTTTCCGGGACCGGCCAGTTTGGATAGCGGACGACATCGTAAACATTCGCCATGGCCGCCGTTCCCGATCGTGACTGGCAGGGGCGCGGGCTTCGCGCAGCATGAATTTCAGTTTTCAATCGAATAGAGTTTCGCCGCAAAGGACCATTGCGGATCGGCCAATGGCGCGTTCGCTTCATGCGGAGCTATGCGGAGAGCGCAGGCGGCGTTATAGAGAAAAGTCACCGCCTCGTCGCTTCCAAGTAAATCCGGCGGGACGTCGGGAAGATCGACGACGTGAACCGGCTTGGCGCTGAGAAGGGCAAGGATCATGCCCTTTCCCGGGGGTGGTTCGGCGACAAATTCGAAATGCGCGAAGGCGTTGTTTGGGTCGGGAACCGACACGGCTCTGTCGGATTTCAGAAGGTTCGTGCTTTCGGTCGCCCCGCTGGGAATCGTCATTGAATGCAGGTTCGGATAAATCTGGGTGACCTTGCCCGATGCGTCGGCATCGACGAGGATCAGATATCCTTGCTTTTTCGTGCTCACCTTGAAAAAGATCTTAGCGCCAATTTTGACCTCTGGCTCCGGCATAATTTCGATGTTGAGGCTCGCCGGATTATTCAGCTTCGCTTGAACCGCCGGAGCGCTACTAATCACGGTAACCCGGCGGGTGGGGCTTTGACCTTGGACCTCATTGACCAACAGGCTCGCGGCCATCGCACAACACGCTGCGATGGCACGAATTGCCACATATTCATGGCCAAGCCATCCTCCTCTTCGGTCAAGGCGCCGTGAAGACACCGATTGTACCTAGTCTCATTCGATCATCAGCATAACGTGACAAAAGCTTTATAATCTGCCCCGAAGTTCTCCGCTTGTCGAGTTTTTTCAATGCCAGTTCGAGATTGCTCATGTAATGGGGCGCTGTGACCGCGACGATCTGGTCGGCACCGTATGGCCCCAGGACGTAAATTTGTATCCGGTAATTCGACCTGTCAAACACGCGCGCGTCGGATTCGTTGTGAGGATAGAGCATTTGAACAGTGCCATCACCAGCGATGTTGAACAGCAAGAGGGAGCGATCGTCCAATTGGTCGACTTCCACCTCCACCTGTGTGCCACCATGGTGCAACCTTGCGTCCGGAATGAGCCTGACAGGCTGCACCGATCGCGCGGCAATCTGCTTCAGCGCGCGCACAGTTGCGGCGCGATCGATAATCGCTGGGAGATCGGCTTTGTCGACCCTGTGCGCGACGACATCAGCGCCCGAAATAACATCCCCAGATCGCGCGTCCCATATCAATTCTGGGTACTGCGTCGACAGCACCGTCTCATATTTTGTTTCCAAAGGCGTCAACCCCGCCAATCGCGCGTTATTATTGTCGAGTGCCGCGATACGCACGGGAGAGAGAGGCAGAGAGAGTCCCCATGCTTGCGCCGCATCGCGAGGTTGCGGTGCGGCAGGATGCTCGGGGCTTGAGTCTGGCGGATTCAAGATAATGACGGAGCGAGATATGACCGGTTCGGTGGCGGCGTCAAGATTTGGTGCGGTCGCTGAAACAATGTTCTGACGTTGATCCGATAGCTGATAGGTGACCTGGTGAACGTAATCGAACAATTCCTTGATCGTGATGTTGCCGTCGCCATCGGTATCGGCCGCGCCTTCCAGCGCGCGCGCGAAAGCATAACTTAGTCCGCCGCGATAACCGTCTATGCCGGGCACCTTGATTTCTGGAACCTTGCTGTTCCTATCCGCAGCCGCGAGAAAGATGGTCCTATCGAAATTAAGCACGGTCGTAAAAGCATCCGCAGGTGTCGTAATCGGCTTCAGTTCGTCGCCGGTGATCTTGTAGGCGGGCACCGAGCGATAGCTCATTTCGGCGGCTCTAGGATCCACCTCGCGCGCCAAGCCACCGCCCGAACATGTATCCGCCACAAAGAGAACGCGTGCGCCCGCCGCCTCGAAACTCTTGATAAGATGATTGAACTCCTGATCAAGAATGCGTTGCTTCGTTCCCTCGCCGGCCGTGTCGAAGCCGGCGAGCAGGAACACCGTGTCCTTGCCGTCTTGTTCCGATCCCCTGATTCGTTCAGGCTCTTGCGCGCCGTGGCCCGCGATCGACAAAATCGCGAGGTCCCCCGGCCGAAGCCGGGAACGGAGGCTATCGGCGGCGCGCAATAGCGACTCGCGGTCTGCCTCTTCGTCGAGCAGCAAGGTGATATCCGCCACCCCGATCTGGCGCAATGAAGTTTCGATATCGCGAGCATCCGCATCCGCACCCTTGAGAGGTGTGACGTGCTGATATGCGTCGATGCCAATGAGAAGAGCGTGGATGTCGCTGGCATTCTCGACATGGACCGGTGGCCTGGGTTCGGCGCGTGCAACCGTAACGCACAGGATGACACAAACCACGCAAAGGTAGCCGCGGCGCCACTGGTGGAAAGCCTGCAACATGAGCTTTACCTATATTTTATTCACGCCGCCATTCAACACGCCGATTTAATGCATAAATGTCTTCCTGATCGAGGCCGGTCGTGTCGCTCAAGTGGACGGGCTCGTCTGCGCCGACGCCGTTCGCCTCGACAGGCACATCTATGCTCTGCTGCCTAAGGAAGCCAGCGACCACGTGCGCCCGCTCAAGGGAGAGCGTCATGTTGTAGTCGCGCCCGCCACGAACATCAGTATGCCCGACAAGAGTGACATGCGCGGGTTGCTGCTCCTTAATCGCGCGGGCAAGTTCCATTGCCGCCTGTTCGCCTTCGGGCGTAAGGTTCGCGGATCGATAATCGAATGTGATCGGCATTGGAACGACACGCGGGACGACGCCCCGCACCCGGGCTGAAAAAATCCCGCCTAGGCGACCGTCGCGGACCGTCGTCGCGACGAAACCGCCACCATCAGCGCCGTGCTGGACATTGGCGGCGAGAAGGCGGGCCTGAGCCCCGCGTGAGAGCAAACCTTCGATTTCCGGTCGCGACGGAGCATTTGGCGTCAAGGTCTCGTTCTTCACGATCTCAATCGCGCGATCAAAGCTTCGCGCCGCCTCGGCGAACTGACGCTGGCCGAAGCGGACCTCGGCAATTGTCGCCGCCGACTGCCAGATCACGCCAGGTCGATCGGAATCAACAAGTAGATTTATGTATTCACCGAGGGGGTGGCCTTGCGTCATTAGCTGTTGCGCCGACGCCAGACGGGAAGCCGCAAGCCGGCGTTGCGCCGGAATCAAATAACCTTCACATGTTGTGTCGCCAGCCATCTGGTCGATTTGCCGTTGCGCCACCTGATATTGGGCACCATTCACAGCTTGATTAAATGCCGCAACCGGTTCTGAACACACGTCGGCCAATGCCGGACCGATGGTCGCGGTGAACAGAAAACTCGCGACCATGGAGCGAGAGCGGGGCCAACAGGGGCGTTGCAACGAGTCTTTCATGACTGCTAACCCAAAGCTTCAAACTACGATCTCGACCGTATTTAGACGGGGCCAACGAATTAAAGTATACTTAAACAATGACTAGGATACCGTCGACGTCAGCCTGCAACGAAGTTGCTGGCAAAGAGCGATTGCTCGGGCCGAAGCTGCCGTTGGAGTTACAACCTCGCTCGGAGCAAAACATGGCATATAATATTCCTTCCTTACTTCCTGAACGATCCCGCCTTGCTTCCCGGACGATCCCGTTCCGAAAGGCGACTGTACCTAAACCGGCGAGTTTGCCATTGCGCGCCGCGACCTCCGCGCTCTGCCACACAGCGAACGTGAACCGGTCTTTCTCGTTCAATACCTTCCGATCAGCAAGATTTTCAAATCCCGCATAGGCACAAAATTTTCCATCCTCGCCTCGAACGTGGTCGAGGAAATTTTCTTTACATTATCGAAGCAGAAGCTGACTAGCCGATCCACCCGGCCCTTATCGACGATGAGGCGGAAGCTCTTGATTGGCCCGGCCCAGTTCGCGCCTGTCTTGAGCACGTAGTCAATGCGGCGCTCTTGCAACCCGGCGCTATTCGCCGGATCGCCACCAGCAAGTTTGTCCAGGCCTC
>DATBYR010000300.1:0-2392 GCA_036513565.1 Methylocella sp.
GGATCGACTTGCCCTGAAGAAATTGAATGTCGTCGATCACGAGGATATCTATCGCCCGAAGACGTTCCTTGAAAGCGATCGCTGTCTGTGCCTTGAGGGCGGCGACGAAACCATACATGAATCGCTCCGCGGTGAGGTAGATGACCCGCCGCCTTGCCGAGGTGGCGGCATGCGCGACGGCTTGGAGAAGATGGGTCTTCCCCAATCCGACCGAGGCATGGAGATAGAGCGGATTGTATAGCAGCGGGTCCGCCGGTCCCGCGCCGGCGATCCTTTGGGCCTCCGAGTGGGCGAGCTGATTGGACCCGCCGACGAGGAAATTCGAGAAAATCAGGCGCCGGTCCAACGGCGAACCAGTGAGCGCTTCGGCCTCGCACGACTCCGCCAAAGCCGGTCTTTTCGAGGATGACATTGTCGTACCGGAAAGCCCTATCGGCTGGGAGGCTGCAAATGACGTTACGGTCCGGTCCCTCGCTGAATCCGTGCCGGCGCCCGCGGCGAGATCGGGGAGGCCTCCGCTGGCGCACGTGGTAGCCGGCCGCATCGAGGAACGAACATTGATCGACACACGCTTGATCGCGGGAAATTCGCTGGCCAACGCCGGAAGAATCCTGTCCACATAGTGCGACTGAATCCAGCTCTTCAAAAATTTTGTCGGTACCGAGAGGTAGACGTCCTGGTCCGAAAGCGCATCGAGTTCGAGGCACCCGAACCAGGACGAGAAAACTTCTTCCCCGAGTTCCGCGCGCAGCCGGCGGCGGATTCGCATCCACGCTTCGCCCTTGCCAGCGCCGCCGCCGCCGCCGCGCGAGGAGGCCGTTTCGCCAAGGTCCCTTGGATAGGAAATTTGTCTGCGCAAATCCGGCATCGGTCTTCTCCCTCGGGACTCAAGGCAAGGCAACGGCGGCCGTGCAAATGCCGGCGCCAAAAATGTGATGATGAGCGTGAAAACGGGATGGCCGCGAAACTAATCGCGGGCGCGCCGGCGACGCCGCGCTGAAGCCGAATAAGCCTTTCGAAGGCGCTCGGCCAGGGCCCGTCCGGCCGCGTGGGAAAGCTGAACATGCGTATTTCGAACAAAAGCCATCACGGTCGTAACTCCCCCTTAGCGCCGCATTAGAGCCCGCAAGGCTTGTTTAGGTCAAATCAAGAGAAAGGCCTCGAATTCCGAACCAAACACTCCCGAGACCAACAACTAGCATCATGTGGAAAGTCTCGATAGCGTGTCTGTGGTCTACGCCACTTGATGAATCCGCAAGCGCCGGTTACGTTATAATTTATAAGTGACATTATTCCTCTCCCTGATGCACACGCGCGTGATCCGGTAGAGTGCCTAACCGCCTGATTTCGCGCATTTCCATCAAGCGCGAAAAGGGCGCAACAAAAGGCCGCCAAAAAAGTTTTCCCGCCACCAGGCAAGGTTACAAAAAATATCCGGGGTGCACCGTGGCCGCCGTGTATTAAGCCGGCCTGGCGTGGCCTGCTGCAAGGCTTTAAGGACAAGCCGTTGGTTGGCATGGAAAATAAATGAGCGGAGCGCGAGTGAAGATAACATGCAATCTCCGGGGGAACGTCGTCGCGGGCGGTGGCCTCGTGGGCTAAAGATAGAAAGCCGTCAACCGGATTTCGTAACGCGAGCGAAAACCGGGCCTGGTCGCAAGGAATGGTCGACGGTCGGCTATGCGTGGAGGCGCGACAAGGGTGAGCCAACGCCTGGTTCATCGTACTTTCTGAGGTCGCCAAGCGCCGCGCGATGCTGCCTGGGCCAGCCTCTCGCAACGCGCTGGAACATCGCAGCGCCAAGGCCGTTCAGCGGTACACTTTGCCTCTGCGATTTAGACCTACCCGGCTCGCCAAGCGTATTCGCGTTTAGGCTTCTGACGCAGCTCGTGCTGCTGTCGGCCGCCGCGCAGCGGGAGGATGGCACCATTGAACTTGCGCCCAACCGCGAGGGCGGCGCCGCCCACAAAGTGGCCGGCAAACTGCTGCGTGATGGATTGATCGAAGAAATCCACAACGACATGCTCGGCAAGCTTTGAACTGCCAGGGCAGTGCCCCGTTTAAAATTGCTCGGTTATCCACCGTCGCTTCGCGTGAGCAATTTTATACAGATTTCCATTGCCGTTGAGCGCAGGCTTGTAAGGATTAAGCCGCTGCCGCAAGGCGACCGGACTTTCAATCCAACTCCTCACGGAACCTTGTTGAGGATCTGTTCAAAATTGCTCATGGCGCACTCTTCAGGGACTCGCAATACAGAAGGGCGTGTCATGGCGATTAACCGTCGGCCGTCATTCGATCCGAAATCTTTTCTCGCCAAGGTTGGCGACGGCCGGAGCATCGAGAGGTACCGCAAGGACCAGATCGTCTTTTCCCAGGGAGACCCCGCGGATGC
>DATBYR010000301.1:0-7294 GCA_036513565.1 Methylocella sp.
CCATTGGCAGAGAATGAGTCCCACCCCGCCCGCCGCCGCGTGAACCAGGATCGTATTGCCCGCTTTCACCCGAAAAGTCCGGCGCAGCAAATATTGCGCGGTGAGGCCCTTCAGCATCATCGCCGCGGCCGTCTCAAAGGAAATGCTCTTCGGCAGCTTGACGAGACGGTCCGCCGCGATCAGCCGCTCCCCCGCGTAAGCGCCCAGGTTCGTGGCATAGGCGACCCTGTCGCCAAGCTTGAAACCCGTCACGCCCGTGCCGATAGCGGCGATTTCGCCGGCGCCCTCGTTGCCCGGCGTGAAGGGAAGCGAAGGCACGGGATAAGCCCCGCCGCGAAAATAAATGTCGATGAAATTGACGCCGATCGCATGGTTGCGGACAAGCACCTCACCGCGCGCTGGCGGCGGCACCTCGATATCCTCGATCCGCATCGCCTCGGGTCCGCCAACCTCTTGAACACGGACGATCTTGGTCATGGTGTCGTAGAACCTTCGATTGAAACCCGCTATATCCCGATTCAACGATTCCAATGCGGAGTAGGCTGATTCGTTTATCCTATGGGGAATAATTTCGCCTCCGGCCTCTTCGCCAGGCAACCGACAAGACTTATGCACCTAGTTCACGAATGTGGCTACCTTTTCAAGGACCGCCTTTATCTTGACCGCATCGGCTACTTCGAATTGAAGCATTGGGTCGTCCAAGTCTATATCAGGAGAAATATTACCCGTCATAATGCCCGTACCGTTGACGGGTATCCCCATGGCATGGCCGAGTTCGTGAAGGACCATTGAGCCCACCCAAATACCAGCTCGCGTCGATCGATCCGGTGGTATCGACGAAGGCGGGGGAGGGCCGCTCACCGCACGTTCGAGCCATCCCAAAGAGACGAAGGCGAAGTTTCTGCCCGTCTCTGGTATGCGACCACCCACTCCGTTTTCTCCTTCGATCTGTTTCCGGACTACGCCTTTCTTCCAAGGGCCCGGGGCAATCTTGCTTTGGAGAGCCTCCATGTCCGAATAATCTTTCTGGATCGGCCACAGATGAGCACGAAACACATTCGGCGGGATTGTAACAACCGGCGGTCCAGTTAGGTCGCGGCAGGGCATCTTGGCTATATCATCGGACATTAAGTTAAACTTTAAAGAAAATCCCGATTTTACCCGAGCATTCTGACTACTTCTGGCGACCCGGATTAATTCATCAAGGACTCTCCCCTTAAGAGCAGTTTCAAAGGACTGGTTAAATAGAACCTTCGGATCCATCCCCATCGCCAATTGAAGTGTGGGTTCAATAATTACGACTAAAAAAAACGGATCCATCGGTAGCTCCTTCGCCCCGGATCTTTCGTATAGGGGCTGTAAAACGATGTTAGCCGCAGCGCAAGGCGCTACAGTGAGCAAGCGCAAGCGGCGTGCTACATGGAAGTGGAGACGCTCACGCGCTGAAGACTACCCATCCCATGAATCGGGCTTCTTTGGCGACCCTCGATATCACCGATTCGTTTGGCTAAGTATCATGCGGCGAATAGCCCGTGCTGGCGATCATAGCTATTGACCGCCCATGGGCGAAGCGATCCTGGTAAAGGATCGCGGAGAGTTGTCGCATGATCAACCCGATCGAAAAGTCATGGGGAGTGATGCACAGACACGTCACGCCCAACAAATGCCATGCGCCATTCGCACAGTTCAGAATAGCCACGCTGGCCTTCCCGACACGAGAAGCGCCAAAAAACTGGCCCAGCGTCCGTCGAGTCTGTCACCGGGAATTCCGCGTCATCGACCCCAAGGATATTCGGGTTTTGCCGTAGAGGGGCTATAAATGAGGGATTGGTTTCCTTCGATGCGCCGCGCCGTCTTAATTCGTTCCCATTTCAACGTGCGGCCGGTTCTGGCGGGGATCGGCGGCGCCTTGATCGGCATGGCGTTGCCGCCCAGTGCCTCGCCCGGCCGGGCGGAAACAATGTCGAGCGCCTTGGCGCGCGCCTATGCGGGCAACCCGGACATGAACCAGCAGCGCGCCGGGGTCCGGGCCACCGATGAAAATCTGCCGCGCGCAACGTCTACGTGGCGGCCAACGGCCAACGCGACCGGGCAATTTGGCTATAATTATCTAGACCTAATGACGAGTGGCGGGGGTTCGGCGGGGGTGGGTGCGGGCGCTGTGAGTGGAGCTGGCGGGCGCCGGTTGAGAAGAGGAACCGACCCTGGGTCTCTCGGTCTGACCGTCACCCAAAATCTTTTCAATGGCAACCGCACATTGAACGGCGTGCGGCAGGCCGAGTCGAATATTTTTGGGGCCCGCGAGACCATGCGCAACACCGAGCAGAACGTCCTCCAAAACGGCGCGACCGCGTATATGAACGTCCTGCGCGATACCACCATCCTCGATCTTCGCAAAAACAATATCATCGTCCTTCAAGAGCAATTGCGGCAGACCCGCGATCGTTTCACCGTCGGCGAGGTGACCCGGACCGACGTCGCCCAGGCCGAGTCGAGTCTTGCTTCGGCACGCTCCGATTACTTCACGGCGCAAGCGATTCTGCAGACCAGCATCGCCGATTACCGCCGGGTGATCGGCGTCGAGCCGACAAGACTCGAACCGGCGCGCACGATCGAGAGTCTTCTGCCGCATACGCTTGGCGTTGCGGTCCAACTTGCGCTTGCCGAGCATCCAGAAGTTCAGGCGGCACTGCATGCGGTGGATGCCGCCGCCGTTCAGGTCAAGCTGGTCGAGGGAGAACTCTATCCGACGCTCAATCTTGTCGGCAGCGTCCAGCAAAATTACAACCTTACCGGAATTCCAGGTGAACGTTTATTGAACGGTTCGATCGTGGGTCAGCTGTCTATACCGATCTACGAAGGCGGCGAGGTCTATGCGCGGACGCGGCAAGCTAAGGAAACGCTCGGTCAGGCCAGGCTGCAGGCCGATTTACAGCGTGATTCGGTGCGTGCGGCGGTGGTTTCGTCCTGGGGCCAGCTCGATACCGCGCGCGCCGTCATCCAATCGTCCAAGGCGGCGGTCAAGTCCAACGAAATCGCTCTCGACAGCATCCGGCAAGAAGCGGAAGTCGGTCAGCGCACGACTTTCGATATTCTTTTCCAGCAGCAGCAGTTGCTGAATGCGAGAGTGGTCCTCGTCACCGCTCAGCGCGACCGTGTTGTCGCCTCCTACGCGGTAATGGCCGCGATCGGCCGCCTTTCCGCCGCTAACCTTAATCTGAGCGTTACGCAATACGATCCGACGGTCCATTTCGATCAGGTCAAGGACAAATGGATCGGCCTTCGCACGCCGGACGGACGCTAGACCATGACCGCTTCAAATTGAATCGATCTCTTTGTTTTATCGCATCTTTCGTCAGCCATTTTCATCAACCGGTGCGGCCCAATAATCTTATCTGATCCCTGTCAAAACCGCTTCCAAGGGGCGAGCCTTCTTACCTGCGAACGCGGCTCCAAAAAAGTTGGCAAAAGCGCACGACGCTAAAGAACTATTCACGCGGCAATGCTTTGCGCGCCTCATTGCATGATTGTTTGGCATAAAGAAACTTTCCGCTTTTCAAAGTTAGACGGCACCTGGAGTTGCTTGTCCAAACCAACTCAACGACACCTTGAGACGCAACATACAAATTTCCGAATTCAGCCGGGAATAAAATGAAATTGTTGCTTTGAAGTGGTCTAATACAGAGGCGCATTTTTCAAATGCCCTGACGTCTTTCCCTGTTGAGAGTAACAGAACACATTGCGAAGGGCTGACGTCGGTCAAGGCTTCAATTTCTTCGCGTCTCACATAAGAAAAAGCGCCCGGGACATTGGTCTGCAGCGCAATAAAGGGGTCTTCCTGCCCGGCGGCGGGAGCCGGGGGCGCAAGTGCTAAGCCAAAAATTAACCAAAAGACGGAAACTAAGCGAACCTCCTGCGTGAAACTTTCCTATCCGGAAAGCGCCCCGGCGCGCTGCTTTGCCGCCTTCACCGCCCGCTCGATCAGGGGCATAAGGCCGTCTTGCGCCATCAAGACTTCAAGGGCGGCGGCGGTCGTTCCGCCGGGCGACGTCACGTTTTCGCGCAGTTCCGCCACGGTGCTTTCCGGGCATTGGAACAATAATTCGCCCGCGCCTTCGACCGTGGCGCGCGCCAGCCGCGCGGCGATTTCGGCGGGCAGACCCAGGGCGGCCCCCGCGCTTGCCAAGGCTTCGGCGAGATAAAAGACGTAAGCCGGGCCGGAACCCGATACGGCGGTCGCCGCGTCGATCAACTCCTCGCCGGCAAGCCATTCGACCCGGCCTGTCGCGATGAGCAAGGCCTCGGCCGCCGCGCGCTGGCTTGGCGTCGCCGCCGCGTTCGCGGCAAGCACGGCCATGCCACGCCCCACCGCCGCGGCAAGATTTGGCATCGCCCGGACAATTGCCTTCGCGTGCGGCAGCCTGGCCGCTACATCGGCGATGGTTTTGCCCGCCAGGATCGAAACGACCAGCGTGTCCCGGCTCGCGAACGGCGCCAGCCCGGCAGCCGCCTCATCGAGGTTTTGCGGCTTCATCGCGAGCACGAGAACTTGCGGTGGCCGCGAAGGTGGTCCCAACGCAAAGCCTTTGGACTCAGCGAGTTTGAAGACTTCCCGTGAGGGGCGCGGCTCGATCACGCTGACTTTTCGCGGATCGTACCCCCGGTCGAGCCAGGCCCGCAACATCACGCCGCCCATCTTGCCCGCTCCGGCGAGCACGAGGGACGCGTCGAAGTGATTCGTCCCCGGCGCTTCCATGTCAGGCCCGGCCTTGGGTTTCAAGCATGACCGTGCTGATCGCCTCGGGACCGGTTTTGCCGGCCCATACGACAAATTGAAAAGCCTGGTAGTAGCGTTCGCATGCGCGCACCGCGCTGGCGAGGACGGTTTGACATTGATGGCCGTTCAGCTCGGCCCCGCCGGCGAGCAAAATGGCATGTCTGAACATGATCACTCCGTCGTTCGGCCAAATGTCGAAATGCCCGATCCAGAGTTGTTCATTGATGAGCGAGACGAGAGAGGCAAGCTCCATGAGGCGCGCGGCCGGCACTTTGCAGTCGAAAGCGCAGGCAACGTGCAGTGCCTCCACCTCGGCGAGCCAGGTGAAGGCGATTTTGTACTCGGACCAGCCGCCGGCGACCGAGATCGATATTTCGTCCTCTTCGTCCCGGTCGAAAGACCAGCGATTATGCGCGGCGATTCTCTCGATGATGTCCAGGGGGTTTTCGGCGCGGTCGAGGTCGAGTTGCAAAAACATTCCAGGGCCTCGGCATGGATCTGTGGAGGAATCGGGAAATGCATCCGCATTTCCGGCGGCTGGTCTATCCTGCTGACGCGCGACTCAAAAATCGCTTTTCAGCCAGCGCCGATAAGGAATCACAAGGTGGCCGCCCTTTGCAACTGGCTTTAGCCTGGTTGTCCCCCGCTGAGCAGGTCTCGCCGCCAGGAAAATCGGCCCGGGCGGGGACCCGGCCACTGCCATTGCAGTCGGGGACGGCTGTTTTCTCCAAAAGATCAGCGCGAATCACCGGGAAACGCGCAAAACGGAAAAACCGTTCATAACCTAACGGCGAGCTTTCCGGCCGAGCATTTTTTCGCTGGATCGCATTCGAGGTTGACATCTAAGCCCGATCGGCAAAACTCGCGTCAGATCAATGACCGATTAACCGCGGCGAGCCACCATGCATGAACATTTCTGCCGCCGGAATGTTAGTTCATGAACGCGGCGCGGCATTCCGGGCTCTGGCTTGCGACACTGGCGGCCGTTGTCGTGGTTGTCGTGCTTTTGCACGGAATCCTGCTGCCATTTGTGGCCGGGATCGCCCTTGCCTACCTGCTCAACCCGGTGGTCAACGGGCTCGCGCGGTTGGGGCTGAACCGGGCGGTTGCCGCGCTGGGCATCATCGGCGTGTTCATCGTCGGGGTCGGCGCTCTGGTGGTGCTGGCCATTCCTATCATTGGCGAGGAGGTCGCGACCTTTATCGACAAACTTCCAGTGTACATCGGACAGCTGCAAGCGTTTGCGACTGATCCAAGCCGCCCATGGTTGCGCAAGATCATCGGCGAAGGAGTGAACGAAGCCCAGCATTCGCTGGGCGAGCTCGCTACCCTCGGCGCCGATTGGATTCCCAGCGTCTTACGCTCGCTGTGGTCGGATAGCCAAGCATTGATATCGATCTTCTCCCTTCTCGTGGTGACGCCCATCGTCACTTTTTATTTGCTTAATGATTGGGACGGACTGATTGCGACGATCGATCGTTCAGTTCCTGTGGCGCAGCGTGAGACCGTGCGGACGCTCTCTGGCGAGATCGATGACACGCTTGCCGGCTTCCTGCGCGGTCAAGGGACGATCTGTCTTATCCTTGCCTTGTATTATGCGTCGGCGCTACGGTTGATTGGTCTCAACCACGGAATTCTGATTGGGCTTGCAGCCGGTCTAATCAGTTTCATTCCCTATCTTGGGTCGCTCATCGGGCTCGTGCTGTCGCTTTGCGTTGTGGTGCTCCAGTTCTGGCCGAACTGGACGATGATTCCAGTCGTGCTGGGAATATTCATCGCCGGCCAGGCTATCGCGGATTATGCGCTGGCACCCTTTCTTATCGCCTCGCGCATCAACCTCAATCCTGTCTGGGTGATGTTCGCGATTGCCGCGTTCGGCTATTTGTTTGGCTTCGTCGGCCTGCTTATCGCGGTGCCGCTCGCCGCCGCGATCGGCGTCGTCATCCGGTTTGCGATGCGGCAATATCAGGTAAGCCAGCTCGAGCCTGCGGCCGCCCCGGTTCCCGCTCTTGAAAAGTCATCTCCCTCGCGGAAGAATTGGCTGAGGGCAATTCTGAGGAAAGGACCAGAGTTTTAGGCGGAAGCCGGCTTAGTATCCGCGCTCCCGCCGACGATGCATAAAGTACAGCACCGCTATCGCAACCAATACAGCGGCTATCAATAGGAGCAGCAGCGTTGATCGTTCGAGCCAAGCGATGGCGGGAACGCCAAGACCGAGTATGACCCCCACCAGGCAAATGCGCCAACCGCCAGCGTGGCGGATGCCAGCCGTAACCGTGCCCAGCGCCAATAATGTCAGAACCACGAGTGCGCTGGCGTCCGCGTTCATCATTTGCTTTACGTTCACGAGAAGCACGAGATACATCGCAAGGATAACGGCAATCCAATGAAAGGCCTGTGTCCAGATGAGGTGCCAATGCGCCTCCGGGCCCTCGACGTCTCGCCACTGGGTGACCACACAAATTATAGCGAAGACAGGACCAAGGATTTTCCAATAGTCCGTCATTGCCTGTGGAG
>DATBYR010000302.1:0-2845 GCA_036513565.1 Methylocella sp.
AGGCTGCGCGACCGCATCGCCGCGCTCTCCGCCATCCAAGGCGCCCAAGGCATCAACCCCAAAACCGTCGAAGAGGCGGATGTCTTCGCCATCGTCGAACAGGCCGGACAGTTCTGCGTCGAGGTCTTTTTTTTCCGGACCTATCAGAATTGGGGCAATCGCGCCTATTTTCCGCGCGCCGACAAGAGCCTCGCGCCGGAGGAGGTCCTCGATTCCTTTCTGGCCCAGTTTTACGCGGACAAGCCGCCGCCGCGCCTCATTCTGCTTTCTCACGACATCGAGAATCGCGGCGTGCTAGAGGAGGCCTTACGCGAACGCTCCGGCCACAAAATCGTGATCGCCGTGCCCCGAAAAGGAGAAAAAAGGGACCTGGTCGAACAGGTCCGGCAGAACGCCGGCGAGGCCTTGGGACGCAAATTGTCCGAGGCCGCCTCGCAAACAAAACTCCTCGCCGCGCTCGCCGGGGCCTTCGGCCTTGCCCGCCCGCCACGCCGGATCGAGGTCTACGATAACTCTCATATCATGGGAACGAACGCGGTCGGCGCGATGATCGTGGCGGGCGCGGAGGGGTTCATGAAAACGCATTATCGCACGTTTAACATCAAAAATCGCGACCTGGCGCCCGGCGACGATTATGGCATGATGAGGGAAGTCCTGCAGCGCCGCTTCGCGCGGCTCACGAGGGAAGATCCCGCCGTGCCCATCAAAACAGGGAATACCGGGACTATGGGCGACGACGAGGCCGCGTTCCCAGATAGGCCAGACCTCATCCTTATCGACGGCGGCCAGGGACAATTCGACGCCGCGCAAGGTGTTTTGACCGAGCTTGGCGTCACCGGCGTGACGGCCGCGGCGATCGCCAAGGGCCCGGACCGCAACGCCGGGCGGGAGAGTTTCTTCATGGCTGGCAAGGAGCCGTTCAAGCTGTCTCCCCGAGATCCGGCGCTTTATTTCGTGCAGCGGCTGCGCGACGAGGCGCATCGTTTCGCGATCGGAACCCATCGGGCGCGCCGCAAAAAGGAGTTCACCAAAAGCCCGCTCGATGAAATCGAAGGAGTCGGCCCGGCGCGCAAGCGGGCCCTGCTCCTCGCTTTCGGCACCGCCAAGGCGATTTCCCGCGCGGCCCTATCCGATTTCGCGAAAGTCCCGGGAATAAATGCGGCAACCGCACGGCTGGTCTATGATTTTTTTCACGAACGTGGCAGACAGTAGGCTCACCATATGTTATCGGCGCGGCCGGTTCGGCGTGGCGGAGCGCGTGTGGCCTATTGACAGAGCCTCGGAGAGAGTGTTTCCCCGGCGATGGTGATCACAACCCTAGCGAGAAGTCCCGGCCTGGCCGGGAGCGTGCCCAATATCCTGACCTATGGGCGGGTGGCGGCGGTGCCGGTGGTGGCGGGCTGTCTCTTCTGGCCCGAGATCGCATGGTTGCGCTGGATCGCGCTCGCCATTTTCATTGCCGCCGGAATCACCGATTTTTTGGATGGTTATTTGGCCCGCGCGTGGTCGCAACAATCGCGGCTTGGCCAAATGCTCGATCCGATCGCCGACAAGCTGCTCGTCTCGGCCGTCCTGATGATGCTCGTCGCCGATCATACCATCGCCAGCTATTCGCTCTCCGCGGCGATCGTCATTCTTTGCCGGGAGATTCTTGTGTCCGGGCTGCGCGAGTTCTTGGCCGAGCTCAAGGTCTCGGTTCCGGTGAGCAAGGTGGCCAAATGGAAGACCATGTTGCAGCTCGTCGCGCTCGGCTTGCTCATCGCCGGCCCTTCCGGCGCCGAAATTGTTCCTGGACTGACGAACACCGGCTTGGCCCTGCTTTGGCTTTCCGCCTTGCTCACGCTCTATACCGGCTGGGATTATTTGAAAGCTGGCTTGAAGGAAATCATCGGCGAGCCATGAAAGCCCTCTATTTCGCATGGGTGCGCGAACGCATCGGCAAGGCCGAGGAAGAGATCGTCCCCCCGGAAAACATCAAAACCGTCGCCGAACTCATGGCGTGGCTGAGCGGTCAGGGCGAAAACTATGCCGCCGCCTTCGCGCATATCAGGACGATGCGCGCGGCGCTCGACCGCACCCATGTCAAGCACGACGCGTTGATCCAGAACGCGCGGGAGATCGCCTTTTTTCCGCCGATGACCGGGGGGTGAGGGCGTGCATGCCCGGATTGTTGTGCGCGTTCAGAAGGAGAGTTTCGATACCTCGGCGGAAGCCGCCCGGCTGACGCAAGGATCCACCAATATCGGCGCGCTGGTAACCTTCACCGGGCTTTGCCGTGACGACGGCGGCGCCCTCGCGGCGCTCGAAATCGAACATTATCCGGGCATGGCGGAGGCCGAAATCCACCGCGCCGCCCTTGAGGCGGCCTCCCGCTGGCCGCTCGAAGCTGTCCTCGCCGTGCACCGGTATGGTTTGATCCGGCCAGGCGAGCCGATCGTTCTCGTCGTCACCGCGAGCCTGCATCGCTTTGATGCTTTCGCGGCGGCGTCCTTTCTCATGGATTATTTGAAGACCGAGGCGCCGTTCTGGAAGAAGCGGCATTTGGCGGGCAAGGGCGCGGACGACTGGGTCGAGGCGAAGACGCAAGACCAAGCCGCCGCGCAAAAGTGGCGCGCCTGAGAAATTTCCGTTGGGTCATTTTGCATGTCAGCTTGCCGCCGCCTTTGAACGCTAAAATAGCGTACACACAACGACCGCTTAGCGCCAGGAGCGGATCAGCCAATGACGACCACCATTTTCCCGCCGGCCTCGTTGGCCTCCATGACGCGATGCGCTTCGCGGATCTCCTCGAAGCGAAACACGCGTGATGGCTTCGCCTTGAGCCTGCCCGATGCTACTGCTGCGC
>DATBYR010000303.1:0-2477 GCA_036513565.1 Methylocella sp.
ATCCCAGTGCTGGGCTATGGCGCGGCCCCAGCCGTCGCGGCCCTTTGCCTCTATGCTATTTTTCCGGTCATCGAGGCGACGGTGACGGGCCTTTACGCCATACCCGCCGCCGTCCGCGACGCGGCGATGGGAATGGGCTTCGCGCCACGGGATGTCTTATGGCGAATCGAGATGCCGCTCGCGTTTCCTTTCATTCTCGCCGGTCTTCGCAATGCGGTCATCATCAATATCGGAACGGCGGCGATCGGATCGGCCGCTGGCGCTTTATCGCTGGGTTCGCCCATCATCGAGGGACTTTCCGCGTCGAACCCGGCCTATGTCTTGGAAGGCGCCGCCATCGTCGCGTTGCTCGCCACGACGGTGGATCGCTGTTTCGCCTGGCTCGAGGAACGCGCGCGCCCCGGCGAAATGCTCCCGAAGTAAATCAGGCCCGTTTCCCGCCATCGGCAAAGACTGGAGACGGTCACCGGCGTTTTGATTCCAGAGCATTCGGCATCCCAACCCCCATCCAGAGTGTGAGGGTATATTGAAAACCGATATCTTCGCAGTATCGATAGTTAATCGTTGCAGCGAATTTAAATTTACGCATACTGATCATCATTCTGGAGGTGTGACATATTTATGTAGGGAAAAATCCATTGTTTTGAGGGAGAAGAATCATGCCGGTATTGAAAGTTGGATCGTCCGGCCCCGAGGTCGAGGCACTGCAACAGAAGCTTAAGGACGAAGGGTTCGATCCGGGGTTGGTCGACGGCGACTTTGGCCTCGGCACCGAGGCGGCGGTCATCGCCTTTCAGAAGAGCGAAGGCCTCACGCCCGACGGCATCGCTGGGCCGCACACGCGAGCCGCTTTCAAGCCAATCGGGGCGCCCGCGCCGAAAGCACCGCCGGCCCCGATTGTCACTGGCGCCGTCGATATCACCGGCGCCGTCACCGTAGCGAAGGTGTCAAAAATGTGCCCGGGAGCGCCGCTGGGCAACATCAAGGCGAACCTTCCTCCTATTCTTGAGGCACTAAGGGCGCTCGGCCTTGGCGACAAACCGATGGTGCTGATCGCGATCGCGACCATCCGCGCCGAGACAGCGGGCTTTGAGCCGATCAGCGAATTCAAGTCTCGCTTTAATACATCGCCGCAGGGTCATCCATTCGACCTTTACGACTCCCGCAAGGATCTCGGCAATCGCGGCGCTCCGGACGGAGCGAATTTCAAGGGCCGTGGCTTTGTCCAACTGACCGGCCGGTTCAACTACGAGAAACTGGACGGGGAACTCGGCCTTAGCGGCCGTCTCGTTACCAATCCCGAGTTGGCCAATGACCCGACGATCGCCGCGGAGATTTTGGCGAGGTTCCTCAAGGATGTGGAAGCGCCCATCCGCACCGCGATACAGGGGGGCAAACTCAAAAAAGCACGCAGGCTGGTGAACGGCGGAACCCATGGCTTCCAGGAGTTCGAAGAAGCCTTCGATACCGGCAACAGGATTATAAATTGAGCATCCGAGAGCACGCCCTATATGATCGCGGGCGGCGAAGGACAAAAGACATTCTGGGCAATCTTCGGGCAGCACTGGCGAGACCCTGCCCACGCCCGTGTAGCGCCAGTCTTGTCGCCGCCGTGGCGATCCTGATAGTTCCCTCGCTGGGTCAGGCCGCCTCGTCCCAATGCACGGACGCCGAGTCGGTTCTTTTTACCTGCCGGAGCGGCAAGAACGTGGTCTCGGTGTGCGCATCGCAGCTGTCGGCCGATGCGGGATTGGTGCAATACCTGTTCGGCCCGGAAGGCGCGCCCAAAATCCGCTTCCCGCCCACGGCGCGGGACTGGCGCACATGGGCGCGGGCCGGCATGCTAACCTACTCCGGTGGCGGCGGGGCCTATGTGGCGTTCACAAATGCACCTTACCGCTATGTCGTGTACACAGCCATCGGCCGGGGCTGGGGCAAGAAATCAGGCGTGGCTGTCGAGAAGTACGGCAAGCTGGTCAGCCACCGTCCGTGCACCGAAGAACCGGTTTCGGAACTCGGCCCGGATTTGTTCCGTAACGGTGGATTTCCCAGCGACCCAGAGGGCTTCGATCTGCCGTAGAACGGCGTCTCATGGCCTGCTATGACGCGCCCGCCAGCGCTCATGAGAGCCGGAATTAGGGCCGCAATCCCGTCATCAGTTCGTGCACGCTGAAGAGATTTTCGTCGTCGGTCCAAACGCGGCCCGGCAGCCATCCCGCCGAGCAGGCGATATCTTGAAATTGGCCGATGGAATATTTGTAGGAGTTCTCGGTATGGATGGTTTCGCCGGCAGAAAATCGAAACCACAGGCCGCGGATTCTCACCGCTTGATTCCGAATACTGACAATGTGCATCTCGACGCGGCCCTCGCGGGGATCGTAAATCGCCTCGTGGCGGAAGCCATCGAGATCGAACGAGCCTTCGAGCTCGCGGTTGATCCGCGTCAAAAGATTGAGGTTGAAGGCCGCGGTGACGCC
>DATBYR010000304.1:0-2273 GCA_036513565.1 Methylocella sp.
CGCGAAGGCGATCAGCGCGCTGCGCGAAGTTAGCTCCCACTCCCGCCAGGGCGCGATGACCTTGATGTCGGGCTCCAGCGCATAATAGGCAAGCTCGAAGCGCACCTGATCGTTGCCTTTGCCGGTCGCGCCATGCGCCACCGCGTCCGCGCCCAATCTGCGGGCAATCTCGATCTGCTTTTTCGCGATCAAGGGGCGGGCGATCGAGGTGCCGAGGAGATAGAGCCCCTCGTACCGCGCATTGGCGCGAAACATCGGGAAAACGTAGTCCCGGACGAATTCCTCGCGCAGATCCTCGATAAAAATATGCTCGGGCTTTATGCCGAGCAGAACCGCCTTCTGGCGTGCCGGTTCCAGTTCCTCGCCTTGGCCTAGATCGGCCGTAAAGGTTACGACCTCGCAGCCATAAGTGGTTTGCAGCCATTTGAGAATAATCGACGTGTCGAGGCCGCCCGAATAGGCGAGCACGACCCTTTTCACGTCCTTGATGTCAGCCACCATGGAGAACTCGCGGAGGATGAAAGACCCGCGCGACTATAGTGGCGAAGCCGGGCCGCGCAAGTGCGTCCTAGCCGTGGAGCGTCGACAGGTTGTCCTCGGTTAGGCTGAGGCGACTGATGGGCGGGTTTGATTTTAGGCTGCCGTGCGGGCGATGCCAATTGTATTGATGGGTCCATGGTTTGAGCTCATCGACGCGTTGCCTTGATGTCTGATAAGCGCGCGCATAGGCCCATTCTCGCAAGGCTGTCTGGATGAAGCGTTCGGCTTTTCCGTTTGTCTTGGGCGTGCTGATATGTTTGAGCTTCAGCCTGCTGCTGGCTCGGGCGAAAGCAAAGGCTTTGTTAGAGAACCAAAATGTTTCAAGACCGGTGTGCGGGGGCGGAATTTGCCTGGGCGGAATGGCTTTGAACGCTGAGTAAGATGGGGAGAGGAAGCTTGCGGCCGTTGCGGCTTGAAAATCGCCGGTTGAGCGATGCGATGGCGGCGCGGACGGGGTGCGGAGAGCTCGCCCGGTCACGGAGCGCCTCCAATCTGAGCGCGGCGGACGGCGCGCGCCCCCATCGTTGCGTGCCGCCTCAAGGTTAAAACACCTTTAACCGCATCCTGATAATTTGCTGCAAGCTCGCCGGCGTCGCGTGCCAAGACGCTTAGCGCACGATCGGATTTCAAGCGAATCGAGTCCTGCTCTAAGCCTTTTGTTTCGAATGACCTTTGCCGCGAAACCTGGTTCTTTTTTCACGGATCGCGCGCTCGTCGCCATGGCGGCCGGCGGAAGGATCAAGCAAGAATGGAAGCGGCGCAACGGCGGCGGGATAGAATGCGGACAACGGCAAGTTTGGCAAGTTTCACCGCCCTCGATCGCATTCCGGAATCCCTGCGCGCTTTCGCGATCCGGCGCGGCGCCGAACTCGCCGGCCTCGGCCTGATCGGCGCGACGGGGGCGCTTGCTTTTGCTTTGGCGTCCTGGTCGGTCCAGGACCCGAGCTTCAATCATGCGGCCGCGGGACCGGTGCACAATCTCCTTGGCGCGCCGGGGGCGGTTGCCGCCGACCTCGTCATGCAAATGCTCGGCCTTTCGGCGATCGCGTTTCTTACTCCGGCGAGCTTTTGGGGATGGCGGCTCATCGCCGCCCGGCGCCTCGAACGGGTAAAGGCCCGACTGGTGTTATGGCTCGGCGGCGGAGTGTTGTCGGCGGCTCTCGCCTCATTGCTCCCGGTCACCGCCCGCTGGCCCTTGCCGACGGGCCTCGGAGGGGTCGTGGGCGATGCGATTCTCGCGGTTCCTAGCCGCATGCTCGCCGGACACCGCTCTGGAATGCTCTTATTTGCCGCCATCCTGGCGGGCGGCGCGATCCTCTGCCTGTCGGCCTCGATCAGCCTGCGCGATTATGCTTCGACGAATTTGGGCGACGAGGAGGAAGACCCTTCCCCGGACCGCGATGACGCGCCCGTGCCGGAGGATCAGGACGCCGCTGGAGAGCCAGGCTTCGCGCTCGTTTTGCTCGGCGCCTTCATTCATGCTGGTCTCAGCCTAAAGGCGGCGTTGGCACGCCAAATCGCGCGCCGGCGCGCATCGCCACTGCCCGTGTGGCCCGCCGCGGCGCGGCAGCCCGAAGGCGCCTTCGAGCGGCCGCTCGATCTCGCCACGGAGCCGCTGCACTGGCCACAGTCCGAGCCGGGGGAGTCCCATTTCGACGCCAGCGCCTATGCCCCGCCCGCCGCCCGCGCGGCAAGCGGGGGGACCCTGCCGGGGCAAAACCAGGACCAGGATC
>DATBYR010000305.1:0-6098 GCA_036513565.1 Methylocella sp.
AGCCATCGTGATTTCGCCTGGACCCTGCACGCCGGACGACGCGGGAGTGTCGATGCGGCTCGTTTCAGAATATTCCGGGCGCGTGCCGATCCTCGGAATTTGCCTTGGCCATCAATGTATCGGCCAGGTGTTTGGCGGGCGGGTCATCCGCGCCGCGCGCCCGATGCACGGCGAGGCGAGTTTTGTGCGCTACGAGGCCTCGACTATTCTGGAAGGCTTGCCCAATCCGGTCAGCGTCGGGCGTTATCACTCGCTGATCGTGGAGCTTGACCAGCCAGATGGTCCGCTCAAAGCGACGGCCTGGTCGAACGAAGGCGAGATCATGGCTCTGCAACATCGCCGGCACCTGACATTCGGCGTGCAGTTTCATCCTGAATCGATCCTCACCGACCATGGCCATCGGATGCTTCGCAATTTTCTCGGCCACATCGGGCGCCAATGATGCGCGTATGGCAGAACGGCCGGATTGTCATGCCGGAAGAGGCGCATGTCTCGATAGCCGATCGCGGTCTTCTGCTCGGCGACGGCTTGTTCGAGACGATGGCGGTCCACAACGGACAGGTTTTCGATCTCGACGCGCATCTTGAACGGCTCGCTTCCGGTCTCGGCGTTCTGGGTTTTGTCCAGGCGGTCGATCTCTCCAAGCTTCGGGCCGGCATCGCGCGTTATATTGCCGCCGAGGAAGCGTCTTGCGCCGTCTTGCGCGTAACCGTGACCAGGGGAGCCGGCCCGCGCGGTCTCGCCCCCCCCGAGGCGCCTCGTCCAACGATTTTCATGACGCTGTCCCCTATGCCAGCCGTGCGCGAGATCCCCCTTTCTCTCCATGTCGCAGCAGTGACGCGGCGCAACGAGCATTCCCCCCTCACAGGCGTTAAGGCGCTGCCCTACCTTGACAATTTGCTTGCGCTTTCCGAAGCTCGCGCGCATGGCGCGGACGACGCGCTGATGCTCAATACACGCGGAACCATCGCCTGCGCGACAGTCGCCAATGTCTTCGTCATCCGGGAGGGGCGCTTGGAAACGCCGCCGGTTTGCGATGGTGCATTGCCGGGGACGATGCGGGCGCTCGTGCTATCGCTGGCGAAACAGGCGGGGGTGGCGCCGGTCGAGAATTCGCTCCACGTCAAAGACCTTGCCGAGGCGGACGAGGTTATTCTTACCAACAGCATAAGCCGCGTGATGGAGGCCAAGGACTGCAATGGCTTGCCGCTTCAGCGGCGGGCGGGCACCGCCGTCGAGCGGCTGCGCGCGCTCATTGCGGCGCGGTTCGATGCGGGGTGATCGCGCCGCTCCCCAACAATAATTGCTTTTCCGGTTTCATTGCCTATATTCGCTCCCCAATTATTCTCGCCGGTGGAACACGACAATGACCTTGATGCTCGCGAGCGTGACCAACCCGGCCGAGGCAGAGGCGGTTCGGTTGGGGGGCGCCGACATCATCGATCTGAAAGACCCGGCAAAGGGCGCGCTCGGCGCGCTTGATGCCGATGTCGCGGCCAGCATCGTTCGCTCGGTCGGCAAGCGTAAGCCGGTCAGCGCCGCCGCCGGTGCTTCGCTTGGAGCGCCGTGGGCGGTCGTTGAAGCCGTCGCCGCGATGGCCGCGACCGGAGTCGATTATGTCAAAGTTGGCTTCTCGCCAGGCAAGGCCGGAGCCGATTGCGTGCGGGCTTTGGGGTCGCACGCAAGCAACACCAAGCTCGTCGGCGTTCTTTTTGCCGATTGCGCGCCCGATCTGGATATGTTGGCGCTCATGGCCAATTACGGTTTTGCCGGCGCCATGCTCGATACCGCCAAAAAAGGACCGGGGCGTCTACTCGATCAAATGGATGTCGCCGCGCTCGATCGCTTTATCGACCGGTGCCGGGAGAACGGACTGACGTCGGGCCTCGCCGGCTCGCTCGAACCACCGGACGTACCGCGTCTTCTTCCGCTGGAGCCAAATTATCTCGGGTTTCGCGGCAGTCTATGCCAAGGGCGGGCGCGCGAGGCCGCGATCGACGCGGCATCCGTGAGGATGATCCGGGATCTCATTCCGCGCGAAGCCGATGGACAAGGTGGCCGCGACGAGGCGGGGCTCGATTGGCGCCTCTTGTTGGGACGAGGCTTTGTTCCGGCCAACGAGCAACTCGTCGAGACCGATTTGATTTTCGTGCACGATCTTGTGCTCCCATGCGCCATCGGCGCCTATGACTTCGAACGCATTCAAAACCAGAACGTGCGTTTTAACATCGACGTGGAGGTGAGACGCGACGAGCGGCGATTTGACGACATGCGCGGCGTTTTCTCCTACGACGTCATTATCGACGCCATCAAAATCATCCTCGGGCGGGGTCATGTCGATTTGATCGAGACGCTGGCGAGCGGGATCGCGGACGAAATTTTGCGTTACCCATGTGTCGCGCGGGTTTGCGTGCGGGTTGAAAAACTCGATGTCGTGCGTGGCACGGTCGGCATCGAGATCAAACGCGAACGCGCGGCGGAACAGGTAGCCGGTGGCGAGCGCGTGCCGGTCCTCCCGGGCAATGCCGCGTAACCGGAAATCATCGAGCGTCACTATCGTCAAACTTGGCGGCAGTCTCGCGCATACGCCGCAATGCGCGGCCTGGCTTGAAGCACTAGCCGCGTGGGGCGGCCCGCTCATTCTCGTCCCGGGCGGAGGTGCCTTTGCCGATTGCGTGCGGGCAGCACAAGGTGCCATGGGGTTTAACGATACGGCAGCCCACCGCATGGCGCTCAATGCGATGGGGCAATTCGGCATCGCGCTTGCGGCGTATTCGGATGCATTTACATTGGCGGCCTCCCGCGACGAATTGGACAGCGCATTGAGGGTCGGCGAAATTCCTGTCTGGCTGCCGGAGAAGATGGTTCTTGGCGCTTCGGACGTGCCCGAGTGTTGGGAGGTGACGTCGGATTCGCTCGCGGCTTGGCTCGCCTGGAGCTATGGCGCCCGCCGGTTGTTGCTGATCAAAGCCAGCGATCTGGCGGCGCAGGGTTCGGCGCGTGATCTTGCCGCGGACAAAATCGTCGATCCGCTGTTTCCACGCTTCGCCGCGCAAAGCCATGCGGAGGTTTGGCTCGCGGGTCCGGCATCCCTAGCTGGAGCCGCGTCCATATTGCAACGCGGCGGAATGCCCGGCATCAGAGTCGTGCTTCCTTGAGATGGTCCGGGCGTTTAATGCGTGATGGGGTTCCGCGCGCGGCATGGATTGACAACATATGATCAAAGTCGTCACGCCGCGCTGGGGTTGGGCGCTCACCGGTTCCGGGCATTTCTTCAACGAGTGCCTCGATCTCGCGCGGCAATTGGAGCACGTCGACCTCTTCGTCAGCAAGGCCGCCGGCGAGGTGTTGCGCCAGTATAAGCAAAAGCTTGACCTGCCGAAGACCGCCCGCCTGTATAAGGATACCGCCGCGAGTTCGCCGCAGGTAGGCTATTTTTATCATGGCGTGTACCACACGCTTGTGGTGGCGCCCGCGACGTCGAACATCGTGGCCAAATTCGTCTATGGGATCTCCGATAATCTGGCGAGCAATGTTTTCGCCCAGGCGGGCAAATGCCGGGTCCCTTCCATCTTCTTTGCCTGCGATACCGCGCCGGAGCTTTTGACCCGCTCGCCGGACGGCATGGTGAAAGTCTTTCCGCGGCGGATCGATCTTGAGAATACCGAGAAACTGAGAACCTTCGATGCGACGCAAGTCGCGGAGAGTTTGAGCGAGCTGAAAGAATTCATCGCCCTGCGCAGGAGCGATTTGACAGTGGCATGAGCGAACGCCTTCTCTTTCTCACCGGCCATCTTGCCTATCCGCGCCTCGACCGGCTGATGCGGTCCATGGGCGAGACCTCTTTCAGCTGGGAGGTGTGCGATATCGGGGTGAAGGTGGCCGCCTTGATGACCGAAGCCATAATCATGCGCCGTCTGGCCCGCCCGATTTCCGCGGATCGCATTATCTTGCCCGGCCGCTGCCGCGCCGATCTCGCGCGTTTGTCGAACCACCTCGGTGTGCCGGTCGCGCGAGGCCCGGATGAGTTGAGCGATCTTCCCGTCTATCTCGGGCGTGGCGGGCGAGCGAAGGACCTGTCGGGTTTTTCGATTCGTATCTTCGCGGAGATCGTCGATGCCTCCGCGCTTCCGGTTACGGCCTTGCTCACGCGCGCGGCGGCGATGCGAAAAGCCGGCGCCGACGTGATCGACGTCGGATGTCTTCCTGACACGCCATTTCCGCATCTCGAGGCTTGCATCCGCGCCTTGAAAGCGGCCGGGCATCTTGTCAGCGTCGATTCCGCCGACCGGCAAGAACTCGCCCGGGGCGTCAAGGCCGGAGCGGATTTTCTACTAAGCCTCGACGAAGGCACTCTTGATATCGCGGAGGGCACCGGCGCCACGCCAATCCTGGTGCCGGCGCCGCACGGCGATCTCGATGCCCTTGTCCGCGCCGCGAAAGACGCCGAGCGGCGCGGGATTTCCTTTATCGTCGATCCCATCCTCGATCCGATCCATTTCGGATTTTCCGAATCCTTGACCCGCTACATCGAAACAAGACGCCGTCTTCCTCGCGCCGAGATGATGATGGGAACCGGCAATCTCACCGAATTGACCGAGGCGGACTCGGGTGGCGTCACAGCCGTCCTTGCAGGGCTATGTTCGGAACTCGACATTCGCAATGTGCTCACCGTCCAAGTCAGCCCGCATACGCGGCGCACGATCGAGGAACATGACGCGGCGCGGCGCCTCATGTTCGCGGCATCCGAGGACAGCGCCTTGCCCAAGGGCTATGACGCCGGGCTACTCGCGCTCCACGATCTTTCGCCCTATCCTTCGTCGGCGCAAGAGATCGCCGGGCTCGCGGCGGAAGTGCGGGACGCGAATTTTCGAATCGCCACGGTCGAGGATGGAATTCATGTGTTCAACCGCGACGGTCATCATATTTCGCGCGATGCCTTCTCCCTGTTTCCCAAGCTCGGCGTCGAGGCGGATGCCGCGCATGCGTTTTATCTGGGGGCGGAGCTTGCCAAGGCCGAGATCGCATACGCTCTCGGCAAACGCTACACGCAGGACGAGCCGCTCGATTGGGGTTGCGCGGCCGAGAAACTGGAGGAAGACATGGACCGGCTGCGCGACGCAGGCCATACGCTTCGCAAAAATGTCTGACGCGACGCTTGCGCGCATAGCGGAAAGCCTGATGCTTGCGGGGATCGCAAAGTGCCAATGATCCGGGAAGCCATAGTCACGACCATCAATCGATCTGGCACGGCGCATCTCGCGCCGCTCGGCTTGATCGAGGACGAGCAGGGGTGGGTCATCGCGCCGTTTCGTCCGTCGACGACTCTTGACAATCTTGTCGAAGCTCCATTCGCCGTCGCCAATTATACCGACGATGCCCGCATTTTCGCGGGGCTCGTCACAGGCCACCGCGACTGGCCGCTCGTGCCCGCGGCGAAGGTTCCCGTACCGCGTCTCGCGGGAGCGCTCGCCCATGCCGAACTCGGCGTCACGCATGTCGATGACCACGCCGAGCGCCCCCGGTTCCACTGCGAGATTTTGCATCGCGAACAGCATGCGCCTTTCGCGGGGTTCAACCGGGGAGCCAATGCCGTTCTCGAATGCGCCATCCTCCTCACCCGGCTGCACATACTTCCGCGCGACAAAATCGAGCGGGAGATCGATTATCTCGCCATCGCGATCGAAAAGACAGCGGGTCCCCAGGAGCGCGAAGCCTGGTCCTGGCTCATGCAAAAGCGCGAAGCGTTTTATGCCGGAAATTGAGCGGCAGCGAGTAGCGCGACAGCCGATGCCGGGGCGCAATCGCAGGCCTTGCTCCGCGCCTCCGGGACGGCCTCGAGCAGATCGTCGAAAGCAATGAAGGTCCGGCTGATTCGCGCGGCCAGTTCCCGGATTACTCCACGCCCGGCGCCCGCGCCCACGACCGGCGCGCTTGAGGGGAGGAGACCGCGCGACAAAACGAGGGACGCCGCGTTCATGATATCGTGCAATTGCGCTTCCGCGAAAAACTGCGCGAGCCGGTCCCACGCGGCGTCGTCCGCCTCGCCTCTGTCGCGGCCGATCATGCGGGCGAGCCGCGCGCGCGAGGCCGCCTTG
>DATBYR010000306.1:0-6716 GCA_036513565.1 Methylocella sp.
CGTTCCTGATGGCCTACAACTTCGCTAAACGCCTCAAGACTCTCAAAGGTCTGACCCCTTACGAATACATCTGTAAAATCTGGACAATACAGCCCAAACACTTCACGATAAATCCGTTCCAGCACAGCGTGGGACTAAACAGCTAGCCTCCGATATTTATAAGGCGGATGTCTATGACAATGCCGAAAACAAGATTGGCGTCGTCACCGATCTCATCATGGATACTAGCGGGAACGTCACGACGGCGGTCGTCGGCGTCGGCGGTTTTCTCGGCGCTGGCAAGAAGGACGTGGCCGTTCCGTTCAAGGACCTAAAGGTTATGTCGCGCGACGGCAAGGATTGGCTGGTTCTCAACCAAACCAAAGACCAACTCAAGATGGCTCCGGCCTACGAAAAGAAAAACAACAGCCCAATGTGAGGGTAAAGGGCCGTTCGGCTGATCAGGCCAAGACGGCGGTGGAACCAACACCGCCGAAGGAAGTTTTGGGGTGCGGTCGGCCAAACGTTACCGCACCTTTGAAACGAAAGGAGTTTGCAATGGATTGGAACCGCATCGAAGGAAACTGGAAGCAGTTGAAAGGCAAGGTCAAGGAGCAATGGGGTCAGCTTACGGATGACGAGCTCGATTTGATTGCTGGACGCCGCGAACAGCTTGAAGGCAAGATTCAGGAACGCTACGGCATCACCAAGGATGCGGCGCGCAAGGATGTCGACGACTGGATCATGAGGCAATAGCGATCGAGTTTTGACACACCCGAGCAATGTACGCTTCACGGCGTCGAAGGCCGCTTGAGCTTCTCGCTCGATGCCGCCTTCGATCGGCGGGCTTGGATTCAACACGTAATTAGGTTGGACGGGAGATTGGCGATGCCTCGCGGGGACAAATCGAAATACACCGCAAAACAGGAACGCAAAGCGGATCACATCGCCGAAGGTTATGAATCGCGTGGCCTGCCCGAGAAAGACGCCGAGCGCATAGCCTGGGCAACAGTGAACAAGGAAAGCGGCGGTGGAAAGAAAAGCGGTTCCGGCCGCGGTCGCCCGGAATCCCACGCCTCATCGCAAAAGGGCGGCCGGCTTGGCGGCCAAGCGTCGGCCAGACGGCCAGCGGCGGAGCGTTCAGCCGCGGCCAAGAAGGCCGCGGCGACGCGCAAGCGCCATGCTTCGTCGTGAACGCCAGACACCGTGAAACCGGTTCGCGGACATGGAGCCTTGGTTTCGGTACGCCGAAGGAAAACAGTGAGGAGACCACGAAATGCTTTCCACCATTCTAATCGTACTCCCTATGCTCATTGGCGAAGCGTCGGCCAGATGGCCAGCGCCAGAGCGTTCGGCAAGCGCCGTGCTTCGTCGTGAAAGCCGGACACCATGATCGCGTTCATTCGCCTAATCGTTCTGCGGGCACGGAACTTTGCTTCTGCACCGCCATTAACGCATTGGGAATAACTAAGGAGACCAGGAAATGCTTTCCACGATTCTAATCGTCTTACTCATCTTGCTGCTCATTGGAGCATTGCCGAATTGGCCCTACAGTGCGGAGTGGGGTTATGCGCCTGGGGGCGTGCTCGGCACGGTCCTTGTGGTTGTTGTGATTCTTGCCCTGTTAGGAAGAATATAGGTTGAGATCATAAGACCTTCGATTTTCTGGCCGGGGGACGAGACGATAGCTCGTACGCTCGCCGTCCCTCGCGCATCATTAGCCGCCTTCGGCGCGTATGATGTCCCAGTCCCGTTCGCTCACCGGCTGCACGGCCAAGCCGCGAGTTCGCGACGAGCGCTTAACCGGCTTTTTCAATGCCTCGCCCACGCGAATATCGGCCATGCCGAACATTCATGATTTCGAAAATGCCGGCGATTTTCTTGGCGGAAAATTCGGGCCTCGGATTGGCGGGCGGCGCGCTTCTGCTTGCAGATCTCTGGGTGCGTTTAAACGTCTTTCCGGCGCGGACCGTAGCGCCCATGTCTGAGCCAGGCCGGAATCTACGCCGTGCCGAACGAGCGCTGCTTGCCCGATTGGAACCTCATTACGTCAGCCGATAATGTCAAAGTCCCGAAACCTTCGGCTTGATAGGTTGTCCTTGCGCCGGAGCGGCCTCCAGTTGCGCGGGCTGCGGCGTGATTTCGTTTGCCGCGTAATCGGCCGGGCGGGGCGCAAAACCCGCGGCGGCGGCATTGGCAGCGGCCAGTTCCGAACTTGTCAACCTCGCGGCAACGTCGTCGCGTTTCCGTGCGGCGTCGGCGTCGCCCGCCGCCGCGACGATCGCAAACCAGGTGTAGGATTTGACAAGGTCTTTCGGCAGGCCAAGGCCCCGCGCGAGCAGAACGGCCAAATTATATTGGCTGTCTCGAATGCCATACTCGGCCGCTTTGCCAAACCACAAAGCCGCGCTCGTATAATTGGGCTTGCCGCCTTCGGCGGCGAGAACGCCGAGATTATGCATGGCGCGGGTGTTACCCTTCTCCGCCGCCCGCTGATACAAATCCTTGGCGCGCTGCATGTCCTTGCCGATACCGAGGCCTTTTTCGTAGAGCGACCCGAGCCGGTATTCCGCCACCGCGAGACCTTGTTGCGCCGCCTTCTCGTACCATTGCGCCGCCAGTTCATAATTCCGCGGACCGGCGCCGCCCTCGGCGTAACGAACCGCGAGATCGAACTGTGCAGCCGCATCGCCGGTTTCGGCTTGGCCAAGGAGATTTTTACTTGGCCCAACGGCCGGCGAAGCTGCCCGCGCGGTTAGCGGGGCGTCGGAGGGCACTGTAGGCGCGGCCGCCAAGGCGGCTGATGGAAGAGCTTTCGCGGGGGCCGTGGCGACAGGAGGGCGGGGTGGCGCGGATATGCTCGCCATATTGCCCGGTTGAACAATGGTCCCGGCAACGGCCGCGTCGCTGCCCGTGATGGCTCGCGTGGCGAGCGAAGGCTTGCCGAACGGTGCGGCGGCGTCCGGAGGGAACCCTGGTTCCGCCGGCTCCGCCAGCCGCGATGGATCGAGCAGGGCGGTCATCGTGCTCGCCGCGCCCTCTACCGGACGCTGGCCTCCTGGCGCCTCGATTCGTCGCGCCTGGCTTGCTGGCAGTCGGCCCTTGTGTGTCATGCTTGCGAAGGGCCGGCTTGCGAGGTCCGCCGGTTTCCCACGCTCGGCCGCTCTACCGGAATACCTCAGAAAGTCAGGCACGAAATCGTTCAAATTGTTATGAGCGAGCGTTCTGGCCAGTGCAAAGGCGCCAAGCGCGGCGAACAAGACGGCGGCGCTAAAAACGAGCGGACGCCTATATGTGACGAAAAGGCCCCAAATCCGGTCAAATCGAAATGCGCCCCGCTTCGCCCTGCCGTCGTTTCCCGCCAGGGATTTAGATGCCGCGCCATCCAGCTCCATTCGCGCGGTACGCGCCGCGCGGCGGGCGGCGGCGATGAAGTCGGTGCGGCTCGGCTCTTCGTCGCGAACCTGGGAGGCCTTGGGCGGCGCACCGCAGGGGTCGCTATGTTCGTCCCGGCCAGGAAAGCCAAGGCCGGGTTCAATCAGGAAACCAGCCTCGCCGGCTGTATCGCCGTGCGCGGCAGGTTGGAGCTTCCCGGCGACTTGCGCGCCATCATCGGCAAGAGCCTCCCTGACTAGCGGGTTATCGTGTTGTGCGAGGTACGTAAGGATAGGCGCAAAAGGGTCTTCAGGGGCAACCCCGGTGCCGCGGCGGTCCGGCCGCACCACGCCTGCGGCGGCCTCCAGGCGAGCGCAGTAGCCGGCGACTTGCTCTACGGATTCATGGATCGCGGTCAAGGCGAGCTGCGCGCGATGGGCGGTTTCCTCGTGAAGGGCGCGCAGGCCGGCAATTCCGCGCATGATGCTTTGCGCATCCTCGAATGAACCAGGTCCGTTCGACGGTTCCGGCTCAGCCGCATTGGACAGGCCGCTCACAATCCGGCGCGTCTCCTCGAGCTGAACGGATAGGGCGCCGATTGATCCTTTAAGCGAAGGCAGCGAAGCAAGGCATTCGCCGGCGCGATCGAGACGCTCGGCGAGCTTGGCGATCTCCGGTTCGAGAGCCGCGCCCGCGCACTGGTCTTGACCGGAATCTCGGGCTAGCTCCGTCTTTTCGACGGCGTCACCGACCAGATCCCTTAGCGTGTTCATCTCGTTCACGCCTGCGGCCAGCCCCGCTTCGAGCCGTGCCGCGAGTTGCCGGTGCGAGATCGTCTCGATTTGCCGCGTAAGCGCATCGTAGTGGGCCGGATCCTTGCTTGACACCGCAAACGTTTCAGGGACCGGATTTTCCTCACCACGCCCCTCGAACGAAACCCTATAAGCTTTTGCCGCATCGAGTCGCGGCAATGACCGCTGAAACTCCCGCGCGAGACGATCGAATTGTTCCAGCGAACTCGCGCATTCGCCAAGTTCCCGCATGGTTTGGGCGCCCCCCGTCAAATCGCGAACCGGGGTTTCGAGCGCAACTTCCTGCCTCGCTTCCGCGCCGAGAACGCCGGCTTTGGCGTCGCGATCGACGCCCTCGCCCCCAAAATCGCGGTCAACGTCATCGCAGGCATTCTCAAGCTTTCCGGCAAGCGCCGCAACGTCCTTTTCCGGGTCGCCCAAAATCGGCGCGGCGACCGGGGGGTTAGCGTGATTCGAAGCCATTTCACCCGCCACCGGCGGAATCCGCTTGGCAGCGCATTCGCTCTCAGTTTGCAGCGCGATCTTTTGCCCTGGCGGTTCGACCGTGGGGGGCATGCGACACGAAGCCCGGAGCTCGGCCTCAAGCCCGGCCAGCGCGGCCCTGAGCGAGTAGTTTTCCCCGGGGCCGCGATCACGCAGCAGCATCTCCAATTCATCCAATTTTTGGAACAGCTTCGCGCCGCTGTCGCGGTCCATCTCGAACATGGTCAAACCCGGCGACAGCAGCTTCGCGATCCCCGCGAGCCCGGCAGCCTGTTCCGCGCTCTCGGCCGGGCGTCCTCCCAGGCCTCCACGTGAGGCATGGACCAGCGCTTCTGGATCGCTCGGACTAGGAGAGCCATAATCACCCTTGGAGGAAATTGCGGACACAGGCTGCCTTTCACCGTCAAAACACCAAGATGGATTCGCATCTTCGCGCCGCTGGCTTGCCCGGGGCGGACCATCGAAGCGAGCGTCGCCTGTGTCTGGGTCCTTGCCGCGCATCGAGCCCTTGGTCTCTTCGTGAACCTGCCGGATTCCGCGGCTCCGGCATCGTGTGCCTACTATGCGGCAAAGCCCCCGCACCCGGCAAATCGCGCGGCTCATGCCGGGGATAGCCGCCGCCAGGTTCGAGAGCGCCGAATCCGATGTCCACGACTACGCCCATAAACGTTCCGGCGCGTGCGGCCGGCGGCGGTTGCTTTCCTGAAAGCGCCAGCATGGATCCAATCGCGACGCACCAAACCCAAGCCGCAAATCATTGCGACCTTCAAAGCGCCCAGTAAACAATAAATTAAGGCGCGGCGGGCCGAAATGCGGGGCGCCGGGGAGGAGATAGCAATTTTCAGGTGTGTTATACTCAATTACACGTCATAGTTGCATAAAATGCGAAACCGGGCTAACTTTCAGATTCGGGTTAAGCATCGATCATCGGGTTGCCTTGGACACGAACCCCCAACACGAGGCCGCGAGCAGGTTGCACCACGACGCCCCAAACGGACATGCCAATTCGGAAATACAAAGTGCCGATTTGCCGGAAGCGGAAGCGAATCCGCGTCTTCTACGATCCGGGAAATGGCGCGGGATTTCCAGGTGAGCATCCGGGCCCTCCGGTTTTATGAGGACCGCGGCTTGTTGCACCCCGGCGGGAAAGCACCAATCGCCGGTACGATGCCCGCGACAGGCTTCATCTCAAGATGATTCTTAAAAACAGCTCTGGTTCACGCTGTCCGAGATTCATGACATCCTTGCGTGCCGGGGAGAGGATTTTGGCAAGACGGAACTCGCGATGGCTCTGTTGCCGGAGCAGATCTCGGCGCAGGTCAGCTACCTCGAACGCCAGCGCAGCCAAATCGATGCGGCTATCAATACCCTGCGTGAGGCGCATCGGCGGCTGCACGACTCGCCTCCCCAAGGAGCGGGGCTTTCCGAGCGATCCGGCCATTAAAGTAGGTCCCGAAATAGTTGGTAGAGTTTTTCGACAAGGGCCTGCTTGCTCTAAAAGAATCGTTTTAACCGTCGTACGAGACGCGGTTGTCACGGCAATCTGCCGCCGTTTCGACAACCGGACCTTCGAGGCCGATCCTGAGCATGGCCCTGTCCTTTGATGAACCCCGAACAGTTGATTGGGGCCCATTCGCGACCCCGCATGACAAGCCAGGGACCTCTCATCATGTCACATTTCGATCATGTCACATTTCGATCGCTTTGTCGGCATCGACATCGCCAAGAATCGCCTCGACATCTATTGCCATCCAAGTGGTATCGGCCGGCTGCTAGAGCATGTCCCGAAAAAGTTGCTCGACTTTTTCGATATTTAGACATCGGATATATCCGATGTCTCATGACGACATGCTCCAACTCTTTGATTTTGAGCGAGTCCTTATCGATCAAATGATTCCATTTGATCGGGACGCGCTCTAGTCAAGGCCGGCGGCGGCGGCGTTGCTTTCGGCTGTGAGGCCACCGGCGGCTATGAAGACCTCCTTCTCGTGACGCTGTCGCAAGCCGGCACGCCGGGCTATTGCCTTCATCCTGCCGACATTTTGGCCTTTGCGCGGCTCAAGGGCA